>JBQCFU010000248.1:0-6813 GCA_051958775.1 Pseudolabrys sp. | reverse complement strand
GTTGCCTGGGCAATGGCTCTGTTCGGCTTCGCGTTGACCGGATCGTATCCGTTCGCGCTGGCGATGCTGTTCGTCGCCGGCTTCTTCGAGCTGAGCTACAACGCGATGGCGCAGACGCTGGTGCAGTTGAACGCGCCGATGGATATCCGTGGCCGTGTTATTGGTTTGTTCAACATGGCGAGCCTCGGCATGCGCGCGTTCAGCGGCATCACCGTCGGCCTCGTCGGCGCGCTGACGGGCGTTCACGTTTCGCTGGCGATTGCCGCGGGGCTGGCTGTGATCGTCCTCGCGGCGCTGTTCCAGTACGTGCGGCGCTAGCGTGCCGCTTTATTCGCTCTGTTCAAGCCCGGTGGGATAGAGCCGGCGTACATCTTCGCGGCGGCGCAGCCACCACGCATAGCTCGGCGGCAGCAGATCGAGCGGGTCGATGCCGCCGAGCTCCTTGGCCGCATGGGCCGGCCAGTTCGGATTCCACATCATCTCGCGCGCCAATGCGATCAGGTCGCACTTGCCGTCGCGCAGATAGCCCTCCGCCTGTGCTGCGCTGGTGATGAGGCCGACTGCCATGGTCGGCACGTCGGCTTCGCGGCGGATGCGTTCCGCGAACGGCACGTGATAACCCGGCACGCGCGGAACCACCGCCAGCGTCAGCGGTCCTTCGATGCCGCCCGAGGAGCAGTCGACCACATCGACGCCACGCGCCTTGAGCTCGCGCGACAGCACCACGGTGTCGTCCATGGTCCAGGCGCCGCCTTTGCCGTCGACGCAGGACGTGCGGAAGAACAGCGGCTGATTGTTCGGCCAGGCAGCGCGGACCGCCTCGACAATTTCGAGTCCGAACCGCATGCGGCCTTGAATGTCGCCGCCGTAGCCGTCCTTGCGGTGATTGGTGATCGGCGACAGGAATTGCTGGATGATGTAGCCGTGCGCACCGTGGATTTCGCAGATGTCGAATCCGGCATCGAGCGAATGCTGCGCGGCGTTGACGTGACTCGCGATCACCCGCTTGATGTCGTCGCGATCCATTTCCTTCGGCACGATCGCCCCTTCGCGGAACGGGATCGGGCTTGGCGCATACCCTTGCCACGGCGGTCGGCCTGCTTTCGCGTCTTCTTCATTGAGCGGCGCGAAACCGTCCCACGGCAAACGGGTCGCGACCTTGCGGCCGGCGTGACCCAGTTGAATGGCGGTCAGGGCGCCCTGGCGGTGAAGGAAATCGGTGATGCGGCGCCAGGCCTGCGCCTGTTCGGCGGTGTAGATGCCCGGGCACGAATAGGTTTTGCTCGAACCTTTCTCCACCGATGTCTCTTCGACAAAGATGATGCCGGCGCCGCCCATGGCGAACTTGCCGAGATGGACGAGGTGCCACTCGGTCGGCTTGGCGTCGACGGAGCAATACTGCGACATCGGCGACACGACAATGCGATTGCGCGCGGTGAGTCCGCGCAGCGTGACCGGCTGGAACAGCAGCGGAACCGCGGTCTGCGTGTCGGAGGCCTGTTTGCCGGATTGCGCCTGGACGTGATTCATGACCCTGTCGGCCCTCTTTTCCAAGCAGTCCGAGCTACACGGATTGAATTCGACCGGCAAGCGGTGACGCGCTGGAGCAGGCATGCGGGCCTGCTCACGTGGATAGGTTGCGGGAATCTGTCGCTCCTGTTGCGCATCTGTGAGATCATCGCGGCACCAGCCAACGAGGATGATGCCATGCGGTTGTCGAGACGTGCGCTGACAGGATGGATGCTGGGTGGTGCTGCGTCAGCGGCCCTGTCGGCGTTCCCGCGACCGGCCTGGGCGGCCTATCCCGATCGCCCGGTGCGCCTCGTCGTGCCGTTCGCAGCCGGCGGCAACGCGGATATTCAAGGGCGTCTGATCGCCGAATACGCGCAGAGCTTTCTCGGTCAGCCCATGGTGATCGAAAATCGCGGCGGAGCCGGCGGCGGCATCGGTGCGGAAATGGTGGCACGTTCGCCGGCTGACGGCTACACGCTGCTGATCGGGTCGAACGGACCGATGACGGTCAACCCGATCATCCAGAAGACCAGTTCCGACACGTTCAAGGATTTCGCGCCGGTCGCCTTGACCAGCTATGTCCCGCATGTGTTGATCCTGAACGCGAAAGTGCCGGCGAATTCGATCGCGGAATTGATCGCGCTGTCGAAGCAGCAACCGATCAATATCGGCATGTCCGGCGTCGGCAGCGCGACGCACATGACGCTCGAGCGTTTCAAGGCAGCGACCGGCGCGCAGCTTGCCGCGGTTCCTTATCGCAGCGGCGGAGCGTTGGCGCCGGATCTGATCGGCGGCGCGATCCACGGCGCCGTCACCGAATTCTCGACCGGACTGCCGCTGCACAAGGATGGTCTCGGCAAGATCATTGCCGTTGCGGCGTCGCAGCGGCATCCGGCCGCGCCGGATCTGCCGACCATGATCGAAGGCAACGTCAACATGACGGCGGAGAGTTTCATCGGTGTGCTCGCACCCGCGGCGACGCCGAAAGAGATTCTCACCGCGCTGGAACAGGCGGTGGTTCGCGGCATGAGCGCCGAGGCGGCCGTCAACAAGGTGCGTGGTCTCGGTGCCGTGGTCGCTTCGGGCGATCAGATGTCCGCCAAGGGGCTCGCCGATTATCTGAAGCTGGATTACGAGCGGACACTGACGGCGGCCAAGGGCGCCGGGCTGGTCAAGAGCTGACGTTGGGGCGGCATCGGTTTCCGGTGCCGCGGATGATCAGCGCCACAGACCGTAGTCGTCCCATTTGCTCTCGGGAATCTTCTCGCCGATCTTGTAGTCGAACGAGAGCACCTTCAGGCGATCAGGTGACGCCTGGCAGGTGACTGAGAACCGATACCATTCGCCCTTGCTGCGAAACGCGCCGCCCTCGCCGCGCACCAGATCGCCGCGCACATGCGCCGGCGCAATGGATTCGATCACCGCGCGATCGGGCCGATAGGGGCTCTTGTCGCGGTTGATGTATTTCACCGCGGCGTAGTCGCAGACCTGCTCCAGACGTTCCGACGGATCGAGCCGCTTCAGGATGGCTTCGAAGCGGGCGTCGTTCGCCGCGGAAACCGGGGTCGTCATCATCATGGCGGACAGTGTCAGGACCAGCCGGATCATGGTTCTCCCGCGTGTTGGTGGCGAATCGCGGGCCAAGTCATAGCCGTTGCGGCGGCGTGACAAAAGTCGCGTGGGGTCAACCCAGCCCCTCGCAAAGCCTCTTGCGGAAGGCCCGATCCCGCTTCAAGTGCCATTCGCGGCTCATGGCTTCGGGTTTGCTGGCGAATTGCTCGACATGCAGCAGCACCCATTGGCGGCCGCGGGTGCTGCGGGCGCCGGTGCCGGCATTGTGGCGGGCGAGGCGGCGAGCAACGTCGGTGGTCCAGCCGACATAGGTCATCGGCCGCCGGCCGGCGGTGGTGCCGAGCACATAGACGAAGCAATCCATGGAAAGATGATCCGGCGTCAGGAAGACGCCGGTGGCGTCAGCGGAACGCCGACCACCGGCTATTGAACGAGGTCGCGGGCAGCACGGCCTGCGCGCCCGACATGGCCGACGGCGGGCTGGCATAAGCGCTGCGGGTGGACGGCGCTTCATCGAGCACACGCGGCTTGTTGGCCTGTGCGGTCTGCGTGGCCGGCGCGGGCGTCGGCAGCGGCTTTTCCGCGAGCTTGGCGGCGATGTCGTCGCGCGGCGTATCCTTGTGCGCGGTCTTTGCCGTGTCCTTGCGCTCGTCGGCGCTGGAGCCGCGCAGCGGCGGCGCGTCCTTCGCGTCAGCCGAGGCGGTGCGATACATCGTGTTGAGCGTGTTTGCGAAGCGTGCCGGATGCTCGACCTTCTTCGCCGGTGCCGGATGCGCAGCGGCGACGGCAGTGGCCTTCGGCGCGGGCGCGGCGGCAGGTGCCGGCGTTTCCGGCGGCAGCGGCGCGGGCGGCACGACGCCGACGCGCGAGAAGATGCCCCCATGGTTCGAAGCCGACGACAGCAGGATCGACCGGCCGCTCTGATCCTGCACGGTGTCGCTGTTGCCGAGGCCGAGTTTCTCGGCGAACACGGTGTTCATGCCGCCGTCGATACCAGCGCGGTTCGGCGCGAGCGGCACGCCGTGGGAGATGAGCTGCGCGGTCTGATATTCGTCGCGGCGCTGCTTCTCCTGCACCGCCTGAGCGATCGACGCGGGAATTTCGTAGGTCGGGCACTTGGCCGAAGGATTGAATGTGCCGTTGGTCGTGGCGTCGAACACATAACGACGCTCGCAGACCGACACCTGCGGCTGCTGCCGGGTGACCTCGAAGTGATCGTAACCTTCCTTGATCATCTTCCAGAAGGCCATGTGCTTGCTGTTGCGGTGCTTGGCCATGTTTTCCGGAGTCATCCGGAACGGATAGGCCTGCACCTGGAACGCCTTCTGACCGCCGAAGAAGGATTCGCGGCCGAGCGAATAGATTTCGGAAATCTGCTCGTCGGTCATCGCGTAGCAGCCGCGCGATGAGCAGTCGCCGTGGATCATCAGGTTGCTGCCGGTACGGCCGTTGGCTTTGTCATAGGCATTGGGGAAGCCCATGTTGAACGCCAGATAGTAGCTGGAGTTCGGATTCATCTGCCCCGGCGTGATCGTGTAGAAGCCTTCCGGCGCTTGCCGGTCGCCTTCCTTGACCTTCGGGCCGAGATCGCCGGACCAACGGCAGATCGGATAAGTCTTCAACAGCGCGAACTGACCGGAGCGATCCTGCTTCCAGACTTCGAGTTCGGCTTCGGATTTGAAAAGGCGGACGAGGATCGGCGAGCCCTTGTCCATCTTCTTGGAGTCAAGCTCAGCCACCATCTTGTCCGAGAGCGGCGCCATGGCGCGGCCGGGCATCATCTGCGTGCCGTCGGTGTTGCAGCCGGCGAGGCCAAGCGTGGCGGCGAGCGCGGCGGTAGCCAGGACGGTCCGGATCAGCGGGCGGCGATACAAACGCAAAAACTCCCCAGCGGCCATCTTAAGCCCTTCCACGCAAACCGTTATCCCGAAGATGTGGCAGCCGCAAGGCAAGGCCGCCGGGTAGGTCGGGCGACTATGGGCAAGGAATGGTAAATCGCCGGTTCATGAGCCGGCAAGAGGCCGGATAAATATCTGGTGAATCAGCGGAAATCCGGTGAGCAAGAGCGATTAACCGCCAGCGCAATTGTGGCGATTAGCTGCCGAGTCGGCCCATGGCCAGGAATTTGTCGCGCCGTTGCTGGCGCAGCGCCTTGGCGTCGAGGCCCTTGAGGTCAGTGAAAGCCTGCTCGATCGCCTCGCCGGCGGTGGCGATGGTGGCCGCGGGATCGCGGTGCGCGCCCCCGACCGGCTCGGGAATGATCGTGTCGATCACCCCGAATCGCACCATGTCCTGCGCGGTGATCTTCATGTTGGTGGCGGCTTCCTGCGCCTTGGTCGTATCGCGCCACAGGATCGAAGCCGCGCCTTCCGGCGAGATGACGCTATAGATCGCGTGCTCCAGCATCATCACCTTGTTGGCGGTGGCAATGGCGATCGCGCCACCGGAGCCGCCTTCGCCGAGCACGACCGCAACATTGGCGACGCCGAGATTGAGACAGGCTTCGGTGGAGCGCGCGATCGCTTCCGCCTGGCCGCGTTCTTCCGCGCCGATGCCGGGATATGCGCCGGCGGTGTCGACCAG
The DNA here is from genome assembly GCA_051958775.1 of Pseudolabrys sp. GTDB lineage: Bacteria > Pseudomonadota > Alphaproteobacteria > Rhizobiales > Xanthobacteraceae > Pseudolabrys. The sequence continues at coordinate 1,146 of JBQCFU010000248.1, read as the reverse complement.
ACAAATGACGGGAATGCCGAAATGATCGGCCATTTCCATCAGTCGGACGGCTTTGCGATAGCCCTCCGGCCGCGCCATGCCGAAATTGTGCTTGAGGCGGCTGTCGGTGTTCGAGCCCTTTTCGTGGCCGATCAGGCAGACACTTTCGCCGCGGAAACGGCCGAAGCCACCGATGATGGCGGCGTCGTCGGCGAATTTGCGATCGCCGGCGAGCGGCACGAAATCGGTGATCAGGTTGTTCACGTAGTCGATGCAGTGCGGCCGCTGCGGATGGCGCGCGACCTGAGTCTTCTGCCACGGCGACAGGTCTGTATAGAGCTGCTGCAGGGCGGTGGAGGCCTTGGCCTCGAGCCGGCCGATCTCTTCATCGACCGCCACGGCGTTGCCGCCGGCCTGCATGGCGCGCAATTCTTCTACCTTCGCCTCCAACTCGGCGACGGGCTTTTCAAAATCGAGATAACTGCGCATGGAACCGGATAAAGGTCGCCAGATCGGGTCAATAATGGGTGTTGCGGTGCGCAACTGGCCCACGGATGGGCTGCAAGTCAAGTTGCCGGTCCGGGGCTTGGTTCGGTCCCGGTCCGGATGATGGGAACTCTTATGGTGACCGAGCCCTTAACAGTTCCTTGCGATCCCCGGGAGGGTCGCTAGGAGGGTCTTAACCCCGAATCGCGCGATCGCGAGAAGACCCCGAGAGTCTGCGATCGTTTTTGCCCCCTCTTAACGGACTGCCGCCCATCGTCGTCGCGGGTATGACGACAGGGACGGTGGCGCCGATGGCGGTCACGGAGAGCGCGGACAGCCTGACAGACGGCATGCGATGGCGCGGATCGAGCGTCGCCGCACGCGCCGCGGCGCATCGTGGCACCACCGAGTTCGTCGATCTGCTCGACGTGCCGGAGGCGGCCTGGTCCGCGCTGGCGGCGCGCGCGGTCGAGTCCAACGGCTTCTATCATCCGGCCTGGGCGCGCGCGGTGGCCCAGCACGCTGAAGGCAAGAATGATGCGCAGGCGCTGCTCGCCTGGGACAGCCCGGCGCGCACACGACTGATCGGTTTGCTGCCGGTCACCTCTGCGATGCGGGCGCTGACATTGCCCTTGCCGGCGCTGGTCGCCTGGCAGGCCTATGCGCCGCTGACGGTGCCGC
>JBQCFU010000247.1:0-31594 GCA_051958775.1 Pseudolabrys sp. | reverse complement strand
GGACGCTGTGTGCCGAGGCCCAGGTTGTTCTGACGGCCGACGGCCGCAAGGTTGCATCGAACGCTGCGATTCCGGGTGTGGCGGCGCTCGACAGCAAAGAGAGTGCCGGCTGTGACCGGATCATCGACCTCGGTGCCGACGAATATACGCAAGGCCGGCCGCATCCGATGATCGATCCCTCGGTGCGCGACGATGCTTTGCGCGCAGCGCTGAGCAATCCGGATATTGCCGTCATCCTGCTCGATCTGGTGATCGGCTACGGCGCCCATGCGGATCCGGCCTCGCATCTCGCGAGCGTCGTCGCCAATCGTCCGGCAAATTCACCGGTGCTGATTGCGTCGGTGACAGGCACGGAACTCGACCATCAGGTGCGGTCGGTTCAGATCAAGCGTCTGGAAGACGCAGGCATCGTCGTTGCTCCGTCGAACGAGCAGGCCTGCGAACTCGCTCTTGCCGTCATCAATGCCGATGCCAAGGTCAATCGCCATGCGAACGCTCGATGATATCCCGCGTCGTCTGGTGATCGCGATCGGCGGCAATGCTGTCCACCCGGAGGACATCCGCGGCACTTCCGACGAGCAGAAGACGATCGCTCACCAGACAGCGGAGGCGCTGCTGCCGCTCGCCGAACGTGACAACGAACTGGTGATCACGCACGGCAACGGCCCGGTGGTCGGCAAGATCATGATGCGTCAGATGCTGACCATGGACCGCATCCCGCCGATGTCGATGGATATCTGCGTGGCGCACAGTCAGGGCGGCATCGGCTATCTCCTGATGCAGGCGATGGAGAACGCGCTGCGCGAGCGGGGCAATCAGCGTCACGTCGCGAACCTCCTGACCCAGGTCGAGGTCGACCGCGACGATCCGGCCTTCACCAATCCGACCAAGTTTGTCGGGCCGTTCTTCTCCGAGGAGGAGGCGAAGCGGATCGGAACAGAACTTAACTGGAAGATGCGCGAAGACTCCGGGCGCGGCTGGCGCCATGTGGTGCCGTCACCGAAGCCGAAGCATGTGTGCGACATTTCTCTCGTCGACGCTCTGGTCAAGCGCGGAACGATCGTCATTGCCGGTGGCGGTGGTGGCGTGCCTGTGATCCGGGATGCGAAAGGCGTCCGCACCGGCGTTCCCGCCGTCATCGACAAGGATCTGACGTCGGCGCTGATCGCCAATGTCCTGGGTATCGAAGAATTGCTGATCCTGACGGCGGTCCCGCGTGTCGCGGTGAATTTCGGAAAACCCGACAAGAAAGAGCTGGGCCGGGTTTCGCTAGCGGAGATCAAGGCCTATCACCGCGAAGGGCATTTCCCGCCGGGCAGCATGGGTCCCAAGGTCGATGCGGCGATCCGCTTCCTGGAAGGCGGCGGAAAACGCGCGATCATCAGTCATCTCGATTGCGCCATGGCCGCGTTGCGCGGGGAGACCGGCACGCACGTCGTGCACGACGCCGAATTGGCGAATTCGTAAGGCGGCGGCATCTGTCGAGGATGTCAGTTCGCAAAAAGGCCCGATCCGCTGGATCGGGCCTTTGAAGGTGGGGCGCGACGTTCCGCGTTATTTTGCGATCGTTCCTTCCGGAAGCGTCAGCACATGCCGGGCGATGTCGCCGGCGGTCGTGATCCAGATGTCGTCGCGCCGCGCAGTGATCGCCTGAAGTGCCCGCCGCAGATGGCGCAGGCGATAGGGCTGTCCCACGAGATAGGGATGGAGGGCGATGCCCATGACGAGCGACTGCTTCCTGGATTGCAGCAGCATCTCCTCGAAATTGTCGATGATCATGTTGGCAAACTGATCGGCCGAATCCTTGCGGCCCGCGATCGAGGGAATGTCGTTCAGTTCCTGCGGATAAGGCACGGACAGAATGCGCTTGCCGTTTCGCGTCGCAAACCAGACCGGCTGATCGTCCATGCACCAGTCGAGGAGATATTCGTAGCCGGCCTCGGCCAGCAGATCGGGGGTGAGCGTGGATTGTGAAATCCAGGGTCCGAGCCAGCCGGTCGGCCGCTTTCCTTCGGCCTGGACAATGGTGTCGGTCGATTCCTTGATCAGGTTGCGCTCATCCGCTTCCGAGAGATGCCCCTGCCGCTCCGAATTGGTGCGGCCATGGCCGACGATTTCGCATTTGCGCTCGCGGAAAGCGTCCATGACCTCGGGGCAGTAATGATAGATGCTGCTGTTCACCAGCACCGACACCGGCAGCGCCAATTCGTCGAACAGATCGATCAGCCGCCAGACGCCGACCCGGTTGCCATAATCGCGCCAGGAGAAATTCAGGACATCCGGATGCGGGCCGCCGGGGGCCAATTCAGCCCCCAAGCCTTCGCCGAAGGCAAAGTGCTCAAGATTGAGGCCGATATAGACCGCGAGCCGTTTTTTGCCGGGCCACTCGAACTGAGGGCGGTGCGTAATCGCGGAATAATGGTAGCGTCCGTGATGCTTCAGGAGAAGGCGGATATCCTCGGCGGACGTATGGTCGGCGCGCGCGCCTTGCGCGGTTGCATCGCTTGCAATGCGCTCGCCGGCACGCGCGTTCATCTTCTCGTTCATTCTTATTTTCCTTCGTCGAAATCGTTTCGCCGCTTGACTTTTTTTGAATGTTGAAGAGAGTTCTTACTTCCGTCAAGTTCGCTAAAAAGCGGCAGCGGGGAGGAGCGGGAGGTTGCCATGTCATGGCATCTCCAGCAATGGGAGGAGCGGCGTGATGAAACAGACGTTGCGTATTGCCCATCGACATGCGCTGCACGGCGCGTGTCGTTCGCAGTTTCGGTCGCCGCGGGTGTGCTGGTGAGCGTGCGGACCGGCGATCCCACGCGGTGCAATCGTCGCAAGACCCGGCAGGAATCGTTATCCTGGGATCATCGTATCTGGACTCGCTTTGAAGGCGGGCGGATCATTCCGGTGACGACGAAGTAAAACTCACTGACAGCCAAGGGCGAGCAAATCCATGTCTTTGCTTCCGGCGATTCTGACAGGACTGGCACTGGGCAGCATGTATGGGCTGCTCGCGCTTGGGTTCCACGTGACCTACGCGGTATCCGGCACTGTGAACTTCTCTCAAGGCAGTTCGATGACTCTCGGTGCTGTCGTCGGATACTTCTTTCTTGTTGCGTGGGGCTGGCCGACGGCATTGGGCATCCCCGCTGTCCTGCTGATCTGTGCCGTTTACGGTCTGATCATTGAGCGTTACGCGGTGCGCCCCTTTGTGGCGCGCAATTCGGATAGCTGGCTGATGGCGACGGTCGCGGTCGGCATCATTGTCGACAATCTGATGCTGTTCGTGTTCGGCAAGGAGCCGCGCGGATTCCCGTCGTCTCTGGCCGTCACGCCGATCCAGCTTGTCGACGGCGCCGGTGTTTATCCGCTGCAACTCGTGATCCCGGTGGTCGGCCTGCTACTGGCCGCGGGACTGCATCTGTTCACTCAGAAGACGCGCCACGGCGTGGCGATGCTGGCGGTGGTACAAAATCCGAACGCAGCAAAACTGATGGGCATCGACGTCGGCCGGATCATCGCCGTCAGCTATGCCGTGTCCGCTGTGCTCGCCGGCATCGCGGCGCTACTGATCGCGCCGCTGTTCAACGTCTCTTCGGACATGGGCACATTGTTTGGCATCAAGGCGTTCGCGGCCGCGATCATCGGCGGGTTGGGGAGCGCCTGGGGCGTGATGCTCGCTGGTCTTTGCCTCGGCCTGATCGAGGTGCTGGCCACCGCCTATATCGGGTCGGTCTACACGCAGATCATCACATTCGCGTCCGTCATCCTGATCCTGGTGGTGCTGCCATATGGGCTGCTCGGCCGTGCTGGAGTGAAAAAGGTTTGATGTCTCGCTCAGCTCTCCTCGCAGGCGCCATCGTTCTTGCGGTCGTGCTTGCCTACACCGCTGTCGCAGACAGCTATTCGGTCTTTCTGATCGCGACCATCGCGCTGACGTCGATCGCCTGCATCGGCCTCAATGTCTTGCTGGGGCTGGCTGGGCAGATTTCGCTTGGCCATGTCGGTTTCATGGCGATCGGCTCTTATACGACCGTGCTGCTGATGGAGCGGGCGGGTTGGCCGTATCTGGCGGCTGCGGCCGCGGGGATCGTTCTCGTCAGCGTAGTCGGCGCGCTCCTCGCGATGCCGGCGTTGCGCGTGCGGGGGCCGTATCTCGCGATGGTCACCATCGCATTCGGCTTTATCGTCGAGCACGTCGCCGTGGAATGGAAGGATCTCACAGGGGGCGGCAACGGCCTGGTGATTTCGACGCCGCCGACCTTTGCGGGTTTTGCGCTGTCAGAGCAAAGCCTCGCGATGATCGGTGTGGTGCTGGTCGCGGTCGCAACGTGGTTGTTTGTCCGTCTGAAGAACAGCGGTTGGGGCTACGCAATGCGCGCGGCACGCGACTCCGAGGTCGCGACCCGCTCCGTCGGCATCGATCTCGTGAGTGTCCGGACGGTCGCGTTCATGGTTTCGGCCGCGATGATGGCCATCGCCGGCGCGCTGTTCGCTCCGCTGCAGGGCTATATCAGCCCCAGTTCCTTCCCGTTCATCCAGTCGATCCTGCTGCTGTTCGCCGTCATGATCGGTGGCGCGGGATCGGCAATCGGTCCGATCATCGGCGCCTTGCTGGTGGTGTTGCTGCCGGAGTTTCTGTCCGATCTCGCAGAGTATCGTCTGCTTGTGTTCGGTCTGCTTCTGTTTGCCGTTCTGCGGATGGCGCCGGAGGGCGTCGCTGGCCTGATCGATACCCTTATCGGCAAGGTCCTGCCGCGCAGCGCAAAGCATGCTGATCCGTCGGGGGCCGTTGCTGCTATCGATCCGCAACCCAAACTTCGGGTTACCGACAGCAGCGCGCTCGATGTCAGTGATCTGTCCATTGCGTTCGGCGGTGTGAAGGCCGTGCAGCACGTCACGTTTACGGCTCAGCCCGGTCACGTGACCAGCGTGATCGGCCCGAACGGAGCTGGCAAGACCAGCGCGCTGAACCTGCTCTGCGGCTTCTACAAGCCGAGCAGCGGCACCGTGAAGCTCGGATCGCGCGACCTGACAGGCATGGCGTCGCACGCGCTGGCGCGCCTTGGTGTTTCGCGAACTTTCCAGACCACGCAGTTGTTCGGCTCGCTCAGCGTCATCGAAAATGCCCTGCTCGCGGAAACTGCCGGCAAGCTCGGCGGCATCATCTCTCCGTTGCGGAACGCTGAGAGCGAGGAGCTGGCGCGGGGATTGCTGCGATTTGCGGGCGTCGAGGGCGATCTCGATCGTCCGGCGGATTCTCTCCCGCACGGTGAAAAACGGCTGGTCGAAATCGCCCGTTCGCTGGCGTTGCGGCCGAAGGTCCTGCTGCTCGATGAGCCGGCGGCGGGTCTGTCGAAGGGCGACAAACAGCGTCTGTCAGCGCTGCTGCGCCGCATTGCCGAACTCGGCATTGCCGTCATCATTGTCGAACACGACATGCCGATGATCATGGCGCTGAGCGACCACATCGTGGTGCTCGATGGCGGTAAGCGGATTGCGGATGGTGATCCCGCTGCCATTCGCAACGACCCGCTGGTTCGCAAGGCCTATCTCGGCGACGTCGCCGTGGGTGAGAAGGTCAGCGTGCCGCGCGAGGTCAAACAGGACACCATCCTCGAGATCAAGGGGCTCGGTGCATTCTACGGGCTGTCGCAATCGCTCGCGGACATCAATGTCGTGGTGGCGAATGGCGAAGCGGTTGCGGTGCTCGGCGCCAATGGTGCCGGCAAGACAACGCTGATGCGCTCCATTGCCGGCCTTACTCCGCCACGGGTGAAAGGCGAAATCCGGCTTTCGGGCAATCGCATCGACAATACGCCGGCGCATCAGCGGGCGCGCGCCGGTGTGGTGCTGGTGCCGGAAGGCCGGCAGGTGTTCCCCGAGCTCACAGTGCGGCAGAATCTCGAGATCGGCGCCTATGCGCGCAAGGACGTTGATCTGGAGAAAGAAGTGGAAGCCATGTTCGTGCGCTTCCCGCGGCTGAGGGAGCGCAGCGGCCAGCGCGCCGGTCTGTTATCCGGCGGTGAGCAGCAGATGCTCGCTGTCGCGCGTGGTCTGCTGACCGGGCCACGGGTGCTGATGCTGGACGAGCCGTCTTTGGGTCTTGCGCCCTTGGTGGTCGATGAACTCTTCGCGTCTTTCGAAAAGCTGCGTGCCGAGGGCATGACGCTGATGGTCGTCGACCAGATGGCGGGGCAGGCCCTTGCACTCGCCGATCGGGCCTATCTGCTGGAAACGGGCGCCATTGTGAAAAGCGGTGCGGCGGCGGTCATCGCCAAGGATCCGTCGCTTGAGGCGGCCTATCTCGGCGGCGAAACCCAGAGCGCCCAGCCGAAGGCAGCGACGTCATAGGCCGGGGCGCGATTGGCCGCTACGTCGTTGTGCGTCAGCGCGGATCGTCGATGAAGGCGAGAATCGCGCGGCCGAGTTGATCTTCGGCCGTGTTGAAATGAGCGATGGTCGAGGTGTGGTTATGCCCTTTCAGCCAGATCATCGGCGGCGTGTGCCGTTTGGCCTGACCCAGTCGATACACCAATTCCGCGCAATGGATGTCCAGCAGGGGATTCTCGTACTCGCCCCAGGCGACGAATGTCGCGACGCTGTCGGCATCCACGTGCGAAACTGGCGAGAGGGCATCGAGCTTCGCCATGTCGGCGGTTTCATAATAGGTTTCGACGCGCTTGGCGTTCGGATTGTCGGGAAAGACGTCGGCGCGGACGCGCCCGCTGACGATGATGAATCCGCGCAACCCGTGGCCTTCCGCGGGTTGGAGTCGCTTGTCGTAGGCATAGCTGCCGGCATGCGCGCAACCCGCCGAATGACCCATCAAAAAGATGCGGTCGCGATCGATGCCCATCTCGTCAGCGTGCTCCCGCACATAACGGACGGCGTTGCCGACGTCGACCGTGGCGCCCGGATAAGTCGCGTCGCCGGCGAGGCGATAGCCGATATTGACGCCGACGATGCCGTGCCGCGCGAAATAATAAAGCACGTTGGAATAGATCTGCTCGGTGCGGTTGCGGTTTCCGTCGAGGAATGCTCCGCCATGTACGAACAGCAGCGCGGGTCGCTTGGTGCCGCCGTTGGCAGGCGTGAAGATGTCGAGCTCGTGGCGCTCGTGCTCGCCGTACCGCACATTGGTCGTCACGGCGACGCCGTCACGCGGCGCGTTGGCCAGTACCTTGCTGAATTCTTCGAGCATCAGTTTGATGTGGCCACGCACGTCCTGGCCCCAGCGTGGACCGATTTCAGCCATCACTTTGCGTAGCGTCGCTGGGATTTCCGGCATCGGTGATGGGGCGGCGTTGCTCATCGTGTCCTCTTCATCTCGACTTGTGCTGTTGTCGCTACGCCGACCCGGCGCGGACGGTCAAGCATCCGCTTCCGTCGACGCCGTCGCTTGCAGGGCGGACTCGCGCACCAGTTGCCGCATCCATCGATGCGCGGGATCGCGATGAGTCCGTTCGCTCCAGATCATCAGGATGGTCGGGTCGTCGAGCGGGATCGGCAGCTTGAAGATGCGGATATCGAGCGACCTTGCGAAATACCGGGCCAGGCGGTCGGGTATGGTGCCGATCATATCGGTTGCAGCCACGATCGGCCCGGACAGCATCAGATCGGGAACGCGCATACCGATTTTTCGGCTCATTCGCCTCGCCCGCATCTGCTGATCGATGGTGTTCTCGATGGTCGAAACCGGAGCCGGTCCCGAGCCGAGCACCACATGCGCCGCTTCGCCATAGTGAGCAAGCGTCAGCCGGTCGCGAATTGTGGGATGGCGCGTGCTGGCGATGACCGAAAGTTTCGACCGGATCAGCGACCGCGAATGCAGTCCGGACGAAACGGCCGGCGGATAGCCGACCACCAGGTCGCATTCGTTGTCTTCCAGCAATGCCGTGGTGCGCCGCACGTCGGAAGGCATCAGGATCAGGCGCGTTTCCGGCGCTTCGGTCCGCAGCCTTTGCGTCAACGGCGGAATCACGAAGTGCGCCAGCGAATTCAGGATGACGATGCGAAAATCGCGCGGCGCGCGGTATGGATTGTTGGTGGCGTGAACCAGCGCTCCTTCGATTTCGGTCAGTGCGGCACGCACGCGCTCGACGATCTCGAGCGCGCGCGGCGTCGGCGTCATGCCGTGCCGCGTCTTGACCAGCAGCGGATCATTGAAGATCTGCCGCAGTCGGCCGAGTGCGATGCTCATGCTCGGCTGGCTGATATTCATGCGGCTTGCGGCGCGGCTGACATGCGCTTCGGTGATCAGCGCGTTGAGACAGGCCAGCAGATGGGTATCGAGCCGCATCGTCCAGATCCATGATTATTAGAAAAGAATAATAATCGACATAATCATTTGCCAATAGCAAGAATCCCAGCATTTGCGTACCCTCGCTGAAATCGTCGGAACCCGGCATGCCCGGTTCATCCGCCAGGAGATCAACGATGGATACGAACAAATTCGGGATCGTCGGCGGCGCCGCTGTGCCGCATGCGCCGCAGCTTCTCAGCCTGCCGAAAAGCGAGGATGCGGATCAGGTCATGCGGGTGCGCGCGGCGATGGGCAAGATCGGCGAAGGTTTGCGGGCGCTCAAGCCCGATCTCGTCCTGCTGATCTCCAACGAGCACGGCGACCAGTTCATCCTCGATGCGGTGCCGGCCTTCATGGTCCATTGCGGCGCCCGTGCCATGGGTCATGACGGCCACAAGGGCTGGTGGTCGGTCGACGGCAGCAGCGGCTACGATCTGGTGCGCGCGCTGCAGGACGAGAATTTCGATCCCGCGTTCACGCTCGACGCGGAGCTTGGCACGTCCTTCACCATTCCGTGGGCGTTCATGGGCTGGGAGCAGAGCTTCCCGGTCCTGCCGCTGTTCGTGAATGCCTATGTGCCGCCGCAGCCGTCGCCGGAGCGCTGCTTCGCATTCGGCAAGGCGCTCAATCGCGCGGTGACGCGCATGGGCCGGCGCGCGGTGCTGATCGCGAGCGGCGGCCTGTCGCATTATCCGGGCACGGCGCGCTACGCCGATCCCGGTCCGGATCTAGCCTTCGACCGGCAAGCCTATCAGGCGATCGAGGCCGGCAATTTCCGCATGCTGCTCGGCTCCGACGCCGAAGCGCTGGACCGCACCGGCAATGTCGAGGCGCGCGCGTGGCTGATGCTTGCCGGCGCACTCGGCGAGCGGCGTCCGGATCATGCGATCTATGAAGAGAACTGGCATCATACTTACGCGGTGTTCGGCTGGACCAAGGAGCAGACAGCCAGGGAAAGCCGACCGTGGTACGACGCGACGCCGGTAGAGCGCGTCGAGCTGTCGCGCGCGCTGCATACGTTGCGCACCGACGCCGACGCCTGCCGGAAGTTCATCAAGGATGCGGCGGCCTTCAGCCGCGATTTCGAGCTGAACGACGCCGAGCGACTCGCGCTGGTGGCGCTCGATCAGGACGTGCTGCGCGACACGCTCAAGGTGCATCCCCTGCTGGTCGCGGGCGCGGCACGGCGCATCGGCATCGTCCGCAATCAGCCAGCCTGAGCCGGTCGTTAACGGTCCGGCCCGCAAGAATGAAAAGGCCGCCGGTATCCCCGCGGCCATTTGCGTGGTGCAAAATGTGAAACCTGTGGTTCAGCTGAGATGCCTGCGCAGGAACGCCAGCGTCCGCGTTCTGGCGAGCGCTGCCGATCCCTCGTGATACGAACCCCGCAGATTGCAGTTGAAGCCGTGATCCGCCGGATAGGTGTGATGTTCGACCTCCGGGTGGTCGGCGATGAATTCGCGCGCCTTGTCGATCGGGATGATGGTGTCCAGCTCGGCCCAATAGATCATCACCGGGCATCGTGGAGCGAGCGCGCCGTTGGCGATGATGCCGCCGCCGTAATAGCAGACGGCCGCGTCAAGCCCGCTGGCTTGCGCGGAGCAGATCCAGCTCGTCGTGCCGCCCCAGCAATAGCCGACCATGCCGACCTTGCCGTTTTGCCTAGCGAGGTCGATCGCTGCCTGCGCATCCATCACCGTCTGCGCGACGTCGAGCTGGCGCGTCAGCGCAAGGCCCCGCTCCACATCCGGCCGCTCATAGCCGAGCGCGATGCCGCGCTCGATGCGGTCGAAGAACGACGGTGCGATGGCGAGGAAACCATCCCGCGCATAGCCGCTGGCGACGTCCTGGATGTGGCTGTTCACGCCGAACACCTCCTGGGCGATCACGACCGCGCCGGCCGGCTTGCCGCTCGGGCGTGCGACATAGGCGCTGACACGGTGACCATCGGCTGCGGTCAGGTCGATCCACTCACTCATGGCGTCTCATACTCGTTGGGGATGGAAGGAAGGTGCGATCAGGTGTGCAAAAGGCGCGCGGCGAAGTCCGCCATCACCGGCTTGAACAGATGCGCGAGGTCGTGGGCGCAGTGGCCGCTCTGCTCGTAGCAGATGATCTCGGGCGCCTGCGGCATCGCGCGTTGCAGCAGCGCGAGCGAGTCGGGCGGAGCGATCGGATCCTTGCCGCCCTGCACCACCAGCAGCGGGCAGCGGACTTTTTCCGCGTAGCCGGTGAGATCGTAGCCGTGAAAGAACGCGCGCGCCTCGTCCATCGAGTCGATGCTGGCGGCGCGCATGAAGCGCTTGTGCAGCGACGGCGACAGGTTGTCGAAGTCGCGCAGATGGAAGATCAATCCCCAGGCAACGGCGACTTTGACGCGGGGATCGGTGGCCGCGGTCTTGACCGACCAGTGGCCGCCGGTGCTGCGGCCGATCACACCGATGCGGTTGCGATCGATCTCTGGCCGCATACAGGCATAATCGATCGCCGCCGACACGGCGGCTTCGTAGTCGAGCCGCATCTTCTGCGTTGCGAACACCTCGCCCTGACCTGGTCCGTCGAAAGTGATGGTCGATATGCCGCGCGCGACGAAATAGTTGGTGAGTTCGAGCGCATCTTCCTTGGTGGTATCGAGGCCGCCGAACACCACCACGCAGGGCCCGGGCTTGTTGCCGGGCGCGAGGCGCAGATAGCCGGGCAGGCTCTTGCCCTCGAACGGGATCGCGATGCGTTCCAGCGATGGTTGCAGCAGCGGCGCCGCGCGACGGAATAACTGTTGCTTGCGCAGGTCGGCCGCGGCCTTTTCCGCAGGCGTGACATTCATCAGGATGCCCTGACCGAAGTGACAGCACAGCGCGGCGCGCCAGAGCTGCTCGCCGGCGGTCAGTGTCGCGCCCTTGGCTTCGGCTTCGTAGACGTGCGACAGCGCCACCCAGCGCGCGCACCACTGATCGATGTCGGGAATGTCGCGCTTGAGGAAGTCCAGATCGCGATAGGGGATGCCGTCGGACACCATGCGCATCGCATTGGTGTCGATGGCGCTGACGACGTCGGCGTTCATCGGGCTGATTGGCTTTCGTGGATCAGGTTGAAGATCGTCATCGGCGGCATCATCGGCTTGCGGATGACGATCGTGCCGTCGAGTGCATCGGTGATGGCGCCAGCGATGGCGGCCGCCACCGGGCCGACATTGCCTTCGCCGACACCGCGCACGCCGAGCGGATTTCCGGTCGCCGGAAACTCGAAGTGCTTCATGACGATCTCGGGAATGTCCTCGGCGCGCGGCATCACGTAATCCATCAGCGTGCCGGTGAGGACCTGGCCCTCGGGCGAATAGACGATCTCCTCGCCCATGGCGATGCCGAGGCCCTGCACCATCGAGCCCATCACCTGTCCGTCGACCAGCATCGGATTGATCTGCCGGCCGCAATCATGACCGATGGCATATTTCAGGATCTTCCAGGTGCCGGTATCGAGATCGACTTCGACAGCGGCGGCGTGGGTGCCGCTCGCCCAGGTGACGGTGGGTGGATAGTAATATTGTGTCGAGCACAGGCCCGGCGTTTTCTCCTCGGCGAGAATGCGGGAGAACGCGGCGGTCGGCACCAGCCGCGACCAGGGCAGCACCGTGTCGGGCTTGCCGGCAGCGAAGACGCGGCCGTTCTCGACGCGAACATCGTCGGCGGCACAATTCAACAGGCTTGCGGCAACGAGCTTGATGCGGCGTTTCACGTCGCCGGCGGCGAGCGCCACGGCGTTACCGGTGTTGACCGTGACCCGGCTGCCGCCAGTGCCGAAGCCGTATGGCAGCAGGTTGGAATCGCCGCCGCGCACGTGCACGCTTTCGTAGGGGACACCGAGATATTCGGCGCAGATCTGCGCGAACACCGTCTCGTGGCCCTGGCCCGATTGCGACACGCCGATCAGCACTTCGACCTGACCGGTTTCCTCGATCCGCACCGTCGCGCCTTCGCAAGGCCAGCCGATGCCGCTCGCCTCGACATAATTGGCGACGCCGATGCCGACGCGCGTCCGAGAGCCCTTGGGCGTCTGGCGTTTGCACGCTTTCCATGTGTCGGGGTCGATGGCGGCCAGCGTTTCCTCGAACACGCGTGGGAAGTCACCGGTGTCATAAGTCACCTCGACGCCGTCGCGATAGACATTGCCGGGCTTGAACGGCATTTCCTTGGCGGTCACCAGATTGCGGCGGCGCACGTCGATGGGGTCGAGGCCGAGTTTATAGGCCAGCAGATCGAGGCTGCGCTCGATCGCCCAAGTGGCTTCCGGGCGGCCGGTGCCGCGATAGGGCGCCGACGGCACCTTGTTGGTGAGGACCGAATGCGCCTCGGCCCGGAATGCGCCGAGCCGGTATTGCGACGGCAGGTGATTGATCGTGTTGCTCGGTTCGATCACGGCCCAGCACAGATATGCGCCGGTGTCCTTCATGATCTTGACGTCGCAGCCGAGCAGCGTGCCGTCGGATTTCGCGGCGAGCCGCACATGCAGCACCTGATCGCGGGCATGCTGCGAACTGAGCATGAATTCCGAGCGGGTCTGAATCCATTTCACCGGTCGGTCGACCGTCCGTGACAACAGCGGGATCAGGATGTCTTCCGCAGAGACGCTGGACTTCGGCCCGAACGCGCCGCCGGTGTCGGGGCACAGCACCGTGACATTGGATTCGCGAAGACCGGTGAACCGGGCGGCGGCTGCGCGCAGCGAATAGGGAAGCTGATGGCCGGCACGGATGACAAGCTTTTCGCCGGCGGCATCGAACTCGGCGCTGACGCCGCGGGTTTCGATCGGCACCGAGGTGATGCGCGGATAGACGTAGGTTTCCTCGATCACCACGTCTGCGCCGGCGAAGGTGGCATCGACGTCGCCGTCATTCGCAAGAAGATGTGCGACCGTGTTGGACTGGCCGTCGTGAACCAGTTGCCGGTCCTTGCGCGCTTCGTGAGGGTCAATGATGGCCGGTGTTGCTTCGTATTCGATGTTGAGCGCTTCGGCGGCATCCCAGGCTTTTTCCGGCGAATCCGCCAACACCACGGCCACCGGCTCGCCGACGTAGCGCACGACGCGATCCGCCAGCGCATATTGCGGCGGCGGCTGCATCAGGTCGCAATAGGGATTGGTCGCCGGCTCAAGAAACAGCGGCATCGATTGTTTCAGCGACGGCAGATCGTCGAACAGCCAGACCGAATGCGCGCCGGCGGCGATGGCTTCGTCCTTTTCCGTCCGGTTCGAGACGATGCGGGCGGCAGGATGAGGGGAGCGCAGGATCGCGGCATAAAGTGTCCCGCGCGCGCGATGATCGTCGACAAATTTTCCCTTGCCGCGCAGAAGACGTTCGTCTTCCTTGCGCCGCCGCGACGCTCCGATCATGGCAACTCCGGCAGCGCGCTCAGGCGATCCGGATCCTGCGTCTCGAGATGCAGGTGGTTCGTCAGTTGCGGCTTACTCACTTTGTACGCGTCTTCGAGTTCGACGATGTGCTCGCGCATCAGCGTCTCGGTCGAGTTCAGATTTCGCTTGGCGATCGCTTCGTAGATTTTTTCGTGCCAGACACGATTGTTCTGGATGATTTCGCGCTGTTGCGGGCTTTCGCGCGAGCGAACGATGTGGCGGATCGTGCGGTTGATGAACTTGCAATGGATGCACAGCATCGGATTGGTTGCGCCGTCGGCGAGCAGATCGTGAAATTCGATATGAATCTGCTGATGACGTTGCCAGTCCTCGCGCGTCTGGACCGCGCCCTGTGATGCCTGCACGTTGTCGGCGAGTTTGCGCAGCAACTTCTCGTCGGCGATCTCGGCGATGTGGCGGGCGAGGGTGGGCTCGACCGAACGGCGCACTTCATAGACCTGGGTCGCGGTCACATCCTTGAAGAAGAAATAGCTCTGCAGGTGATTGAGGATGCGCGCCTCGGTCACTTCGGCGATGAACGACCCACCGGTCGGCCCCGTCGTCGTGCGGATCAGGCCCTGCACCTCGAGCGACTTCAGTGCTTCGCGGACGGACGCTTTGCCGACCTGATATTTTTCCGTGAGCTGCTTTTCCGACGGCAAGCGATCGCCGGGGCGCATCTTGTCGCGCACGATCCATTGCTTGATCGAGTCGGCGATCAGGTCGCCGCGTTTCGGAAAGCGCATCGTTGCCTTGTTCATTTCAACACCCCGGCCTTCGAGTCGGAATTTCCCGACCTTTAGCAAACGCGAATGCTTGACACTAACTGATGATAGTTTAATCTGAATATCGGATCAATCGATATATAGCTCAGACCTCGAATTTTCCCAAGCCTGATCAAGGGTTTCTGGAGTAGCGCATGCAGATCAACCAAACGGCGCCGTTCAACGCTTACAATCAGCCCGAAGTCACCACCCGCGATGACAACGGGTTGACCAGCGTCGGTCCGGGCACGCCGGGTGGCGAATATCTCCGCCGGTTCTGGCATCCGGTGGCGTTCTCCGACGAACTCAAGGATCTGCCGAAGCGCATCAAGATCCTGTCGGAAGATCTGGTGATTTTCCGCGACAAGTCGGGAAATGTCGGTCTGGTGCGTCCGCACTGCCCGCATCGCGGCGCGTCGCTCGAATTTGGCATTCCGGACGAGCGCGGGCTGCGCTGCTGCTATCACGGCTGGCTGATCGGCTGCGATGGCCGCGTGCTGGAAATGCCGGCCGAGCCGGCGAACTCGCCGTACAAGGACAAGCTCGCCCACGGCGCTTTTCCGGTGAAGGAATACAAGGGCCTGGTGTTCGCCTATATGGGCCCGCCCGATAAAATGCCGCCGCTGCCGGTTTACGACGTGATCGAGAATCTGCGTCCCGGTGAGCGTCTGATCCCGAGCGGCTGGACGCCCGGCCGCAAATATGTGTGGCCGTGCAACTGGGTGCAGGTGAAGGAAAACTCGATGGACCCGGTCCATACGTTTTACCTGCACACCATCGCCAGCGGCACACAGTTCACGCCGGAATTCGGCATCATCCCGGAACTCGACTATCTCGAGACGCCGATCGGCATGGTCTATGTCGCCAGCCGTCGCGTCGGCGAGAATGTCTGGGTGCGCCAGCATGACCTGATCATGCCGAACATCCATCTGGTCGCCTCGGTGAACGAGGACGGCAAGAAGCCGAAGCGTTACGGCGGGCCGTACCTGTTCCACTGGGCGGTGCCGATCGACGACACCAGCTTCATGGAAATCGGCTGGCTGATCGAAACCGACGAGATGAAATACGACGCGGAGATGATCGAGAAGCTGCACTTCGGCATGCTCGATGATCGCCCGTTCGACGAGCGCCAGCGCGCGCCGGGCGACTACGACGCCCAGGTGTCGCAGGGGCCGGTGCATCTGCATGGCCGTGAGCATCTTGGCACCAGCGATCGTGGTGTGACGATGTTCCGCCGTATGTTGCGGGCGGGCATCGAGGATGTGCGCGCCGGCAAGGACCCGAAAGGGTTGTCGCGGGAGGAGAGCGTCATCCGCACCTATACGCAGAATGCCGTGGTGCCGCTGCCGAAGGCCGCCGACGCCGCTCAGGACAAGAAGCAGGTCCGCGAGGTCGGCCGGCGCGTCGCCGCCGGCGAATTCCGGGACTGATCCAAACCGTCACGCGGTGCGCCGCTCCTCGCGCCGATGTTTCCGCCGCTCCTTGTGCAGATGTTCATGAACCCGACGCCAAAAGTCTCCTTGCGCGGCATCACCAAGACCTACGGTGATCTGCGGGTCAACGATGGCATCGACCTCGATATCCTCGAGGGAGAATTCCTGACTCTGCTCGGCAGCAGCGGCTCCGGCAAAACCACGCTGATGCGGATCGTCGCGGGGCTCGAAACCTGCGACAGCGGCACGGTCGTGCTGGACGGCAAAGACGTCACGCACGAGCCGCCGCGGCGGCGCAATCTGGGAATGGTGTTTCAGCAGTATTCGCTGTTCCCGCACATGACGATTGCCGACAACATCCGCTACGGCCTGCGCGTCAAGGGCTGGAAGCGGCTGGATGCCGATCGGCGCGTCACCGAGATGCTGGCAATGATCCAGCTCCCGGAAATTGCCGACCGCTATCCGCACCAGTTGTCCGGCGGTCAGCAGCAGCGCGTCGCGCTGGCTCGCGCATTGGCGACGTCGCCGAAGCTGTTGATGCTCGACGAACCGCTGGGCGCGCTCGACCTCAAGCTGCGCAAGCAGCTCCAGGTCGAGCTCAAGCGCATTCATCGCCAGACCGGCACTACCTTTCTGTTCGTCACTCACGATCAGGACGAGGCGCTGTCGATGTCCGACCGTGTTGCCGTATTGCGCAACGGCCGGATCGAGCAGCTTGGTGTAACGCGTTCCATCTATGAAAGCCCGCAGACGGCGTTTGTCGCCGACTTCATCGGTGAGGTGAGCCTGCTGCCGTGCGAGACCGCGGAAGCTGCGCCGGGAATGGTGCGGATTTCTGGCACACAGCATCAGATCGCTCTGCCTCTGAACGATGCGCCGGGTCGCTTCAATCTTGTTGTGCGTCCCGAGCATGTGCAGCTGCGCAGCGAAACCTCGCCGCAAGCGATGCCCGCGCGCGTGCTCGATATCCGTTTCGAAGGCGGATCCTCGGTGGTGCGTGTCGAACTTGACGGTGGGCCGACGCTCAAGGCGCGCGTGCTCGGCCTCACCGAAAACTCGACCCAGACGGGCAGCCGCGTCTGGGTGAATATCGCCGGCGCGACCGTTTGCCTTCCGGTGAGTTGATGACCATGGGCGCCGCATCCATACAGCAGACAGCGTGGCGCCGCAGATTGATGACGGCTGCCCTGCTGCTGTGTCCGGCGCTGGCGCTGGTGCCGGCGATTCTGATCGCGCCCCTGGTTGAGCTTGTCCAGGCGAGCTTCCATCGCGCGGAAATGGGCGTGATCAAGCCCGGCTTTACCCTCGAAAATTACGAAACGGTGCTGTTCTCGCCGCTCTATTGGGAAATCTACGCCAAGACGATGGGCGCCGCGGCGCTGGTGACGGTGCTGTGCGCGGTTCTCGGTTATCCCGTGGCGGCGCATCTCGCGCGGGCGCGCAAATCGCTGCAGCCGATCCTGTTCTTCCTGATCGCCGCGCCGCTGCTGATCAACACCGTGGTCCGCAGCTACGGCTGGCTGCTGATGTTGGGCCGCAAAGGCGTCGTCAACACGATCCTCGAACAGGTCGGGATCATCGATCAGCCGCTGGCGCTGTCGGCCAATTATATCGGTCTGATCGTCGGCAGCACGCAGGTGTTTCTGCCGTTCATGATCCTGTCGGTCGCGGCCTCGCTCCAGGGGATCGACCGGCGCTATCTCGAATCCGCCGACATTCTCGGCGCATCGCCGGTCTATCGCTTCCTGACGGTGGAACTACCGCTTGCCGCGCCCGGCCTCGTCGCCGGCAGCGTGCTGGTGTTCAGTCTGATGCTCGGTGCGTTCGTGACGCCGCTGATGCTCGGCGGCACCGCGGTGAAATACCTGTCGATCTCGGTCTATACCGACGCGCTGGTGCTGTTCAATCTGCCGCGCGCCATCGCGCTGTCGATGATCCTGCTGGTGGTCGTTGCCGGCATCTATGCGCTGCAGGCGCGGGCGTCGCGCAAGGTCGGAGTCGGGCAGCCATGAGCAGTCCCATGACCAGCCGCAGCTCGCCCATCCTGCTGACCGTCGTTTCGCTGATCTACGCGTTCCTGCTGGCGCCCCTGGTCGTGGTCATCCTGTTCAGCTTCAGCAACAGGTCGTACTTCACATTCCCGCCGACCGAATTCTCGCTCCGCTGGTACAAGGCGGCTTGGGAACTCGGCACATTCGGCGGGCCGATGCTGCGCAGCGTGCTGCTCGCCATCGGGTCTACCGTACTGGCCGGGGCTTTCGCGGTGCCTGCGGCACTGGCGATCCGCAAGATTCGCGGCTCCCGCATTGCCCGTATCGTCGAGTTCGTGCTGCTGACGCCGCTGATCGTCCCGGCACTGATCATCGGTATCGCGCTGCTCTATTATTTCCTGCATTTCAACATGATCGACACGCTGCCGGCGCTGGTGATCTCGCACACGTTGCTGGTGTTTCCGTTCATGTTCCGCGCGATCCTCGTCAGTGCGATGGAGATCAAGCCGCATCTGGAGGAAGCGTCGGAAATCCTGGGCGCGCCGCCGCTGCGCACCTTCTTCAGTGTCGTTCTCCCGAGTCTGGCGCCGGGCATCACATCGGGCGCGATCTTCGCGTTCATCGTGTCATTCGACCAGTTCACCATCAGCCTGTTCGTGACCCAATCCGAACAGGTGACATTGCCGGTCGCGCTCTATCGTTATGTCTATGACGTCAACGATCCGGTCGCGGCGGCAGTCTCCAGCTCGCTGGTGCTGTTCGGGCTCGTGTTCGCGATCGTTTTGCAGAAAGCCGGTCTTCTCAAGCACGTGGGTGGGCGTGGGGCGGGATGACGTTTCCGGTCATCTCCGATCTCGCCGCTATCGATGAAAAACCAGAAGGGGTGGAACATGAAAACGAAAGTTTCTCATTGCTTGCTTACTGCCGCAGTTCTGACCGCCGCGCTTGGCGTCAGCTATCCGAGCGCGGCGCAACAACAACTGGTCTTCAGCGGGTTTCCGGGCGTGATCGGAAACACCATCAAGAAGTCGTTCATCGAAACCTATGATCGCGCCAACACGATCCGCTATCTCGAGTCCTGGGATAGCGCGCGCTTCACGCAGATGCAGGCGAATCGCGCCAATCCCAAGGAAGACGTGGTGACTTTCACCGATCTCACGCTGCCGCTCGCGGCGTCGGCCGGGTTGCTCGAGCCGCTCGATCTCAAGAGCGTGCCGCAACTCGCCGATGTCGATCCGGACGTGCGCGTGCCGTCCGATGTCGGCGTGCCCTACACCTATGGCTGCTTCGGCATCGCCTACAATTCCAAATATGTGAAGACGCCGATCACGTCCTGGACCGATCTGCTGCGCGACGACCTCAAGGGCCACGTCTCCGCACCGAATGTCACTTACACCGGCGCTTTCAACACGCTCGATGGCCTGTCGAAGACCAAGGGTAAGAGCCTGAAGGAGCCGGAAGAGGGCATGAAGCTCTACCGGAGCATCCGCACCTCCGGCCCGGGCCTGTGGGATCAGGAAAGCATCGCGGTCGGCTGGCTCAAGACCGGCGAAATCTGGGTGACGCCCTATTTCAGCGGCAACGTTCTCGTCATGATGAACGACCCGGATCTGAAGGATCTGCGCTTCGTCGTTCCGTCGGAAGGCGCTTATTACGTGCCGCTGACCGTGGCCCGCGTGAAGAACGGACCGAACGGCGCCGACAATGCAGCGCGCTTCATCAACCATGTGCTGAGCGTTCCGCAGCAGGAGCGCGCCGCCGAACTCGGCAAGACCCGCCCGGTGAATACCAAGGCGAAGGTGCCGGCCGATGTCGCGGCGTCCTGCCCGCTGGCGGGCAAGCTCAACAAGGTCGACATCAATTATCTCAATCAGAACCGCGGCAAGATCGTCGATCTGTGGAATCAGACCGTCAATCGGTAAGCCGCGCTTTGTGAGCTCCGACAACACCCAACACGGATAGTAGAAAATGGTTACACGAGAGATCGTCCCGATTCCCAACGCCCACAAGGTGCTCGCGCCCTTGTCTCATGCTGTCAGGGTCGGTGACCTGCTGTTCGTGTCGGGTGTGCCCGGCTATTTCGGCGACCGCCAGCTTGCGCCGGGCGATTTCGAGGCTCAGTGCAGCCAGGCGCTCGACAATCTCGATATCATTCTCAAGGCTGCCGGCACGTCGTTCGATCGGATCGTCAAGAGCAACGTGATCATCACGCGGCAGGGCGACTTCGCGAAGATGAACGAACTGTATCGGGCGCGTTTCACGCCCGGCAATTTCCCGGCGCGCACCACGGTTGTCTGTGAACTGGCGGTGCCGGGAATGATGATCGAAATCGAGTGCGTCGTCGCGCTGTGATGCGCCGGCAAGCGATCGGGGCCGGTGCGTTTGCGCCGGCCCCTTTTCCGATGATCTGTGAGTTGCCATTTGACTGCCATAAGCCGTATCGCCGTTCGTGTCGCCGCCGTCCGCGAAGAAGCCCGCGATATCCGGGCTTATGATCTCGCGCCGCAGAACGGAGCGGCGCTGCCGGCATTCGAAGCGGGCTCGCATGTGTCGGTGTTCCTGCCGAACGGACTGGCGCGTTCCTATTCGCTGGTCGGCGCGTCCGATGACCGTCGTGCCTACACCATCGCGGTGAAGTGCGAGCGTAGCGGCCGCGGCGGCAGCGCCTTCATGCATGAGCAGGTGGTGGTCGGCTCCGAATTGGAGATCGGCGAACCGCTCAACAATTTTCGACTCGACGAGCACGCGCCGCACAGTGTGCTGGTGGCGGGCGGCATCGGCATCACGCCGATCTACGCGATGGCGAGGCGGCTGACTGAGCTCGGCCGCAACTGGGAACTGCTTTATGCGGCGCGCTCGCCGGAGGATGCGGCGTTTTATCGAACTCTGACGTCCATGGAGGGCGGACAGGTTCGCTTCTTCTTCCTTGAATCGGCGGGCGAGAAGCTCAACCTCGCCGAGGTATTTCAGGGCCGGCCGCACGGGACGCATTTCTATTGCTGCGGGCCGACGCCGATGCTGGATGAGTTTGTCGCCTCGGCGAACACCGCGCCGGCGTTTGTGCATATCGAACGTTTCACCGGTCGGGCTGATGAAGGCCCCGGCACCGGTTTCAGCGTGAAGCTGGCGCGCGACGGCAGGACGTTCTTCATTCCGCACGATCGCTCGATTCTCGACGTGCTGGCCGAGAACGGCATCGGTGTGGAATCGTCATGTCGGGAAGGCTTGTGCGGAGCGTGCGAGACGCGGGTGCTGGACGGGATTCCCGATCACAAGGACTTCGTGCTCGATGACGAGCAGCATGAGTCGAACCAGGTGATGATGATCTGCTGCTCTCGCGCGCTGAGCGAGACGCTGACGCTCGACATCTAGCGCTTGGGAAAAAGAGCGATGACCGCAGTTCCGATTTCGTTGACCGTGAACGGCAAGCCGGTAGCCGCCGAGGTCGAGCCGCGCACCTTGCTGGTGACGTTCCTCCGCGAACATCTGCGCCTCACGGGCACGCATATCGGCTGCGACACGGCGCAATGCGGCGCCTGCACCGTTCATATGAACGGACGCGCGATTAAATCCTGCTCGATCGTCGCGCTGCAGGCGGCGGATGCCGAGATCCTGACCATTGAAGGGCTCAGCATGGACGGGACGCCATTGCATCCGATGCAGCAGGCGTTCAGTGAGCATCACGCTTTGCAATGCGGTTATTGCACGCCGGGCATGGTGATGACCGCGCTCGACATCATCAAGGAGGTCCCGGCGCCGACCCGCGACGAGGTCGCGCACGGTCTGCACGGCAATCTGTGCCGCTGCACAGGCTATCGCAACATTATCGATGCGGTGCTGGCCGGCGCGAAGGCGATGAAAGAGCCGAAGACTGATGCCATGGACAAGGAGCCGTAGCGCCATGTTCATGTACGAATATCAGTATCATCGCGCCCGTAGCGTCGAGCATGCGGTGGCGCTTGCGAACGAATATCCGGAAGGGAAATATCTCGCCGGCGGACAGACGCTGATCCAGACCATGAAGCTGCGGATGGCGGCGCCGACCGATCTGATCGATCTCGGCTTTGTCCCGGAGCTGAAAGGGATCACGGCGGATGTGCGGCGTGTGACCATCGGCGCGACGACGCCGCATGCGCAGGTCAGCCACGCGCCGGAAATCCGGCAGTACATCCCCGCGCTCGCTCATCTGGCTTCGGAGATCGGCGACCGCCAGGTGCGCAATCGCGGCACGATCGGTGGCTCGGTGGCGAACAGCGATCCGGCTGCCGATTATCCGGCCGCCGTGCTCGGTCTTGGGGCCACGATCCAAACGTCGCAGCGGTCGATTGCGGCGGATGATTTCTTCGTCGCGCTGTATGAAACGGCGCTTGAGCCGAATGAATTGCTCACGTCGATCGAGTTTCCGGTGCCGCGTCGTGCGGGCTATGTGAAATTCAGGAGCCCGGCCTCGGGCTTTGCGCTGGTCGGCGTTTTCGTTGCGGATTTCGGCGACACGGTGCGCGTGGCCGTGACTGGCGCCGGACCGATGGTGTTCCGGATTCCCGAAGCCGAAGAGGCTTTGGCAGAAAAGTTCTCGGCTGACGCTATCGATGCAGGAAGCTGTGCGGTGAGGGAAGACGACCTGAGTTCTGACATTCAGGCCAGTGCTGCCTATCGCGCGCATCTGATTCCGGTTCTGGTGCGGCGCGCGATCGAGCAGGCCACTCTGGTTCGGTGAAGGCCGAACATCGGCACGCTAGGAACGCAATGGCGCCTGCAACTGCTGGAATGTGGTTTTGATGGCCGCGAGCAGAGCCGTGCATGCCGGCGAGACCAGCGCCGCGGGGCTGGTGCAGAGATAGAGCTCCCGGCTCCAGGCCGGCGCGCGAATATCGAGCACGACGAGGCGATGATTGCCCGGTTGGCGCTGCACGAGAATGCCGGGCAGCCAGGTCAGGAACTGGCCGTCCTGCGCCAGCGCGATCATGCAACTGGCCGACATGGTCTCGATCATGGCTGTGGGCGGGGACAGCCCGGCTTCCTTGAACGCTTGATCGAAGCGCTGCCGGACCGGTTCGGCCGGACCCGGCAGGACCCAGTCCTGATCGAGCAGGTGATTCAGCCGAAGCCGCTTCTTCCGCGCGAACGGGTGACCGGTGCCGGCAACCGCCACGACTCGATCCTGCAGAACGGGCGTGCAGGCAATTTGGCTGCCGGAAAAGCCGCTAATGTCGGACACGATCGCCATATCAAGCTGGCCGGTGGTCAGCCGATTCTGCAACTCGTCGACCAGTCCTTCCCAGATGCTGATCCTGACGTCGGGATGTTTTCGGACGAACGCGCGGATCGCCGAAGGAAGGACGTTCGCGACCACGCTCGGGCCGGCGCCGATGCGGATATGCCCGCGTTTGGCACCGCGAAGCGCCGCGATCTCCACCTCGGCGCGATCGAGACAATCGGTCATCAGCCGGGCATGGGTCGCCAGACATTCGCCGAACACCGTCAGAACGATGCCCCGCGTGGTGCGCTCCAGCAGTTTTACCTTCAGCGCATCTTCCAGTTGCCGCACGCTTTTGCTGAGCGCCGGTTGTGACATGCGCAACGCGATTGCGGCGCGCGAAATGCTGCCGTTCGCAACAACAGACAGGAAGTGATGCAGCTTCTGTGTATGTTGGGTCAGCACAACTGCTCTCGCTCATGGCCGGCTTGGCGTGTGTTCCCGCTGAGCAATGATCGGGTATTCGATGTTCAGAAGATCGTCGTTCGTTCGGTGGGATCGAAATAATCGGCGGGATCGATCGAGTCGAGACCCGGAAAGACGCGACGCCGGAAGACGTCGCGCATCGCGGTCGGGGCGGTCGCATCGATGCCGAGCTTCCCGCGATGGGCGGCGCGCACGTCGGCGCGCTGAAAGCTGCCGAGACGCGGGATCATGAATGTGCCGGTTTCGGGCGTGCTCCGCGTGTGGATGGCCCACAGCACCTCGCGTGCGTCGTGAACATTGACGTCGGCATCGACCACGACGACGATTTTCATCCAGGGATGAGCGGCCATGGCGGCCATCAGCACGGCGCGGGCCTGATCGTCGTGTTATTTGTTTATGCTGACGACACAGCCGAAGATGTGCCCTGGCGTCCCGATATCGACAATTTTGGCAAAGCCCGACACCCGCTTGTAGACCTCGGCCTGAAGCGGAACGCCGAGGAGAACGCCGTCTTCGGTGCCGCCGGCGAGGATAACGTGATAAAGTGCGTCGCGGCGGCGGGTGATCGCCGTCACCTTCATCACATGATTGGGCGCGATTTCGGCATAGGCATCGGTGAATTCGCCGAACGGTCCTTCATCCTCGCGCAGGTTCGGGATGACTTCGCCCTCGATGATGAATTCCGCGTCGGCCGGCACCATCAGCGGAACGGTCTTGGCCGGGGTGACTCTCAGAGGCGCGCGCTGCCACGCGCCTGCCGTCTGATATTCGTCGGAGTCGATCGGGATCTTGGAGGCTGCGCTTAACATCAGCGCCGGCGGAGCGCCGATCGCGACCGCGACCGGAAGAGCCTGGCCGGAGGCCTCGGCGACGGCCTGATATTGTCCGAGATGCTGCGGCGGCATCATCCGAATGCGGGCATGCGTGCCGCCGACCAGTTGAATCCGGTTCCACGAAGCATTGTAAACGCCGCTGCGCGGGTCGGTGCTGATACAGACGCCGGCGCTGATATACGCCCCACCGTCACGCTCGCAGTGGACGACCTGTGGGATCTCGCGCGCCACATCCGGTGCATCGATCACGACTTCCTGGACCGGTGCGTTGTCCACGATCACAGGCGGTGTCATCTTGTCGTATTCGCGCACGAGAAACGGAACGACTTCGTTCTCCGGCAGGCCAAGCGACAGCGCAAGCGTCGCCCGCCGCCCGAAGATATTGGTGGTGACCGGTGTCGGCGCCTGCCTGACATTGCGGAAAATCAGCGCTTCGTTCTGCTCGATCTGCACGCGCCGCATCACGGCCACCAACTCATGCCGAGGGTCCACCTCGCGCGATATGGACCGCAGCGTGCCGTTTTGCTGCAGCGATTCGATCAGGCCGCGGAAAGTGGAAATGGCTTGGGGCATACGGACTCTCGTTTATCTGAGGGCTCGGCCACTATAGCTAGCAAGATTAGCTTTGCGCAAAGACATAGCCTGAGGTTATGACGGGTCTCTATTTGGAATTGGACAGGTCCGGCCGTGCTTGGTTTGCTTCCGCTGTCCTACGCGTGGATCCTGAATCAGAGGCTGGGGAGTGCTCGATGCTGAGGTTGCTGCTGTCTGCCGTCTTTCTGACCGTTGTGTCGGCGGCATCTGCCGAAACGGCTTATCCGACCCGGCCGGTGACGATCATCGTTCCGCTCGCCGCAGGCTCCGGCACCGACATCATGGCGCGGGAGCTGGCGGACGGCCTCTCCAAGCGCCTCAACCAAACCTTCGTTGTCGATAACCGGCCCGGCGCCAACGGAATTCCCGCCATGGAATTCGTGGCGCGGTCGGCCAACGACGGTTACACGCTGGTGATGGGCGGAAACACGACGCATTCCGCCAATCCTCACCTGTTCAAAAGTTTGAAATACGATCCGGTCCGCGATTTCACCCCGATTGCCCGGCTGGTGACCGCGAGCGCGGTGCTGGTTGTGTCGCCGAAAGGCGAGATTCGCTCGATGGCCGATCTGGTGAAGGCGGCGAAAACGGAGAAGCTGAGCTACGGCGCTTCCAACTCCGGTTCGCAAATTGCCGGCGAACGGATCAAGCAGATGTCGCAGGTCGACATTCTGCGCGTGCCGTACCGCACGTTGTCACAAGCCGTGACTGACGTGATCGGCGGCAGCATCACATTTACTTTCGTCGACGTCGCCGCGGCGCTGGCGAATGTCCGCAACGGACAACTCCGGGCGCTTGCCCAGACTGCATCGGTCCGGTCATCGCTGATGCCGGATGTCCCGACATTGCAGGAATCCGGCTATCCCGGTTTCGACGTCACGTATTGGAACGGTCTGTTCGCGCCCGCCGGTGTGCCGGCGGACGTGGTCGCAACGTTGAGCAAGGCGGTCAACGATGTCATGACCGAGAAGAAAGTGGTCGATCGTGTCGCGAGTCTCGGTCTCGATCCGGCCTATCTTCCGCAGGCCAAGATGCCGGACTATGTGCGCGATGAACTGGCCAAGTGGGGCAAGCTCATCGAGCAGGCGGGGATTGAGGTGAACTGAGCGCGTATGCCGCGCACGCCGCCCACAATTCCGTCAGCGGGAAACTGGCGTCGGTACTCCCTGCGGCGCTGAGGATAACCGCGACGTTTGCCTGCGCCGTAGCTGCGCCGGGTGTCGAGATAGCGACACCCAGTGAACCGGCGATCGCATAAAGCTGTGCCTGCTCGATCTGTTCGGAGAACAGTTCGGCGTCGGCGATGCGCTTGCGCAGGTTTTGAACCGCGGCGTCGCTGTCGGACAGCGGTTTGAGATGCTGGCGCACCTGCCGCAGTGGTTTTACGACATCGCTCGACCAGGGTGCGATAACATCTGCAATGCGCGCGAGATCGCCCTGCTTGATCGATGTGCCGCGCAGGCCGAGCCACGCCGCGAACAGGATCACATTGACGTCGAGCCCAAGCTGATCCTGCAGCGCGAGACATTCCGGCGCGACGCCGGGCGCGGCATAAACCGTCAGCGAAAACCGCCAGAACGGGTTGTCGAGTTCGAGTGGCGTCATCGTTGCGCTCAACGGCGTGCTCTTAGTCTTTCGCGTTTTTGCGCGCGTCACCGCTCCAGCGGCGGACCGTGCCGAGATCAATATCGAACAGGTCGAGCACGCGGCCGAGCGTATGGTCGATCATCTCGTTGAGTGTTTGCGGCCGCGCGTAGAACGCCGGGACGGGCGGATAGACGATCGCTCCCTGTTCGGTCACGGCGGCCATGCTGCGGATGTGGCCGAGATGCAGCGGCGTTTCACGCAGCATCAGCACCACCCGCCGACGCTCCTTGAGACAGACGTCAGCTGCGCGCGACACCAGATTGGTCGTGGTGCCGCTGGCGATTTCCGACATGGTCTTGATTGAGCAGGGCGCGATGATCATGCCGAGGGTCCGAAACGAGCCGCTGGAACAGGCGGCGCCGATGTCCTGCTCCGGATAGGTTACGGTGGCGAGGGCCTGGACATCGGCGAGCGCCATGTCGGTTTCATAGGCCAGCGTGGTCCGGGCAGCTCGCGAAATGACAAGATGGGTTTCGATGTCGGTGCCCTTCAGCAACTCCAGCAGGCGGATGCCATAGATGGCGCCGGACGCGCCGCTGATGCCGACCAACAAACGCTTTGGAGATTGCTGAGATGTCATGGCGGAAGTCTTAGCGCATGCATCCGCATGCGCTCAAGGGAGCACGGCCGGGTGGCTAGGCCGTCAGCTGGGACGATAGCCGCGCCCGCAGAAAGGCGATGAATTCTCCCTCCCACGGCCGTTTCCGGTGCCGCGGCAACTGCACCGCGCGCAACTCGCGCATGATCGCCGGCTTGATGATGGGATGGGCTGTGAGGATATGATTGTCGAGGCTTCGCTGCACCGCCGACGACGGCATCACGGTCGCCCATCCGCCGGATTTCACCAGACGCACGGCGGCGGCCATCGAGTCGAGTTCGAGCTTCGGCACCAGCGGCAGCCCGACATCGGCGAATTTGCGTTCCAGCAATGCCCGCAGGCCGTGGCGTGCACTGGGAAGAACGAGATCAAGCTTGCCGATATCGGTCATTTTGATTGGCCCGGGCGGGCAGATAACCGGGCGGCTCGCGGTGAGGATCGACAGCGGTTCGGAGCCCAGCACCGTTTCCTTCAGCGACCGGTGGGCGTGCATGTCCTCGACAATGGCGATGTCGATGACATTGTCGGCGAGCCAGTCCAGCAGCACGCCGCTATGCGACTCGACGATCTTGAGTTCGACATTGGCGAAGGTCTTGCGCCATTGCACGATCGTCGCCGTGGTTGCCTGCACCAACAGGCTGTCTTCGTCGAGTCCGGGCAGAACGCCGACACGCATCACCGGCGCGGGGCGCCGATGTGTGGCTGGTGCGGCCTGTCCCGCCGTTTGCAACATGTCGAGAATGGGAGAATAGACAGCGCGCACCTTGCGCCCGAACGGCGTGAGATGAATGCCTTGTGCCGAGCGGTCGAACAGTTTGCCGCCTAGACTGCGTTCCAGCGTTCGGATCTGCATGCTGACGGCCGGTTGCACCACGTTCAGCTTGGCGGCCGCGCGCGTGATGCCGCCTTCGTCGCAAACGCGCAGGAAATAGCGGATTTGTCGTGTATCCGGCAAAGGCTCGCGCATCGCGTCGGACGGCGGCGCTGTTGCGACCGGATCGCGCAGGCATGACTCGATCAGGGTTTCGATTGTGCGACGGAATGTATTTTGTGTCGCATCGCGGTGATCGGCGCAGTCTGCAATCACCGCCAGGGCGGGAAGACCTTCCGTCACGACCCGCACCGAGAGCCGGGGATGGCGCAAGCTCTCCGGATTGACGGCCAGCCGCGGGACCAGCAGCGGCCCGCGATTTTGCGTGAGCAGTGAAGCCAACAGGTCGGCGGGTTCGTCGGTATGAAAACGCAACGTCGCGGCGGTTCGGGTGGACTGCAATAAAGAGTGGATCGGTGCCGGCAGCACCGGAACATCGATCACGCCATCGAGCGTCGTGTGCCGCGGTCCGTCGTCGCCATCCTCGACCTGACTCCTGAGCGCCACCAGCAGCCACTGATCGGTCGGCGCACGGATGGACGGCTCCGCGGCCACGTGACGCAGTCGCACAGCGGGGAGGCGGAGCACGCCATTGTCGGTATCCGACAGCGTGACTTTGACGTAGGGCGCTTCGGCTTCAAGAGCCTGTGCAGCCTGCCGCGCGAGCTGCATCAGCAACGAGGCCGGGGAGTAGTCGACACTGACCGGGAGGGGCTGAATCGGCTCGCTGCTGCCCGAGCGGATATAGCGCGCGCCATGCGCGGCATCATCGAGCAGCGGAGAAACGCGCCGATACAGGCGTTGCGCGGATTTGGTCGGCTGCAATCCGACCGGCGTGCGGGTGAACAGCACGTCGTTGAGCTCGGTTTCCAGCCGCTGCATCTGAGCGCTCAGGGTCGGCTGGGTCACGCGGCAAATCCGCGCCGCGGCGCTCAAGCTGCGCTGCTCCACCGCCGCTGCAAAATATTGCAACTGCCGGAAATCCATGTCCGGACCCCTCTCTCCGAGGGGGTATAGATAAATCTGATGGCCGACATTATCAATCCGTATTGGTCGGCGCTGGCGCCGCGTTCCAATCTTCGGGGCACCCTGCCGTCAGTGCCGGGAGGCGGTACGATCCACCCTATGCGGGGCCATTCGGCACCCGCCGGAGATTGAGGACAAGACGATGCTTCACCATTTCCCGCTTGCCCGCGCCTCGCTGCGCGTGGGTGCTGCGCTGGCGTTCAGCGTCGCGGTGGCGACGTCCGCAACGGCCCAGATCAAGATCGGCTTTCAGGCGCCGCTGACCGGCCCGGCCGCGACCGACGGCGTCTCCGCCAAGGTGGCGGCCGAACTCGCCGTCCAGGACATCAATGCCAAGGGTGGCGTGCTCGGCCAGAAGATCGAGCTGGTCACCTATGATGACCAGGCCAAGACCGACGAAGCGGTGTTCACCGCCAACAAGCTGGTCGGCCAGGACGGCGTGAAGTTCGCGGTGTCGGGCAGCTATTCGGCGTCCGGCCGGGCCGCCGCGCCGGTATTCCAGAAGGCGGGCGTGCCGTTCATCTCCGCTTACGGCGTGCATCCGGACATCACCCGCACCGGCAACTATGTATTCCGCACGGTCCACCTCGGACAGCCGCAGGGCCGCGCCGGCGCCAAGTTCGTCGGCGAGGTTTTGGGCCACAAGCAGATTTCCGTCATCTCGATGGACAATGACTACGGCCAGTCGACGCTCGAAGGCTTCAAGAGCGTCACCGGCCAGTTCGGCATCAAGATCCTCGGCGAATATACCTATCCGCTGCGCGACCGTCAGTTCGGTTCGATCGTCGCCAGCGTCAAGCGTGACAATCCGCAGGCGATCTACATCACCGGCTACTTCTTCACCGCCGGCCCGCTGGTGACGCAGTTGCGCGCCGCTGGCATCACCGTGCCGATCATCGGTTCGCAGGCATTCGACGCGCAGAAGCTGATCGAGATCGCCGGTCAGGCTGTCGAAGGTGTCTACATCGTCGGCGGCCTCAACCGCGACCGCGACAATGCGCAGCTCAAGTCCTATCTCGCCGAGTTCCAGAAGCGTGCCGGCTATCCGGGCGAAAACGTCGGTGCGACCGTTTATTCGGCGATCGCGCTGATGGCCGATGCAATCAAGCGCGCCGGTTCGCTCGATCCGGCAAAGGTGCGTGACGCGCTGGCTGCCACCAAGAACTTCGACCATCTGGCCGGCGAACTGGTGAGCTTCAACGCGCTGCGCGAGATCAACATGCCGATGAACGTCAACGTGGTGACGGGTGGCAAGTTCGTTCACTACGCCTGGATCGACGATCTGAAGCTGCTCGCTCCGCCGACCGAATAAGTCGCGAATATTCCTGATGCGGGGCGTCTTCGGACGTCCCGCATCCCTTGGGACCCGGACCCCGTGTATTACGTCGATCTCACTCTCAATGGCCTGATCTTCGGGGCCATGTATGCGCTGATGGCGATCGGCCTGACGCTGGTCTATGGCCTGTTGCGCATCCTGCATATCGCGCACGCCGCGGTTTATGCGTTCGGCGCGTTCATCACCGTGATCGTCGCCAATGCCACCGGCAGCATCGCGCTTGGCATCGTCGTGGCGATGCTCGCGTCGGCGCTGCTCGGTCCGGCGATTTATCGCCTGCTGTACGAGCCGATGCTCAGTCATCCGCCCTATGTCGCGATGATCGCTTCGATGGGCCTCCTGATCTTCATGGAAGACGGGTTCCGCATTCTGTTCGGCGAGCAGGGTCTGACCTTCACGCGTAATCCGTATCCGACCGAAATCCATCAATTGTTCGGCGTCACGATCAATACCGTGCAGATCGCGATGATCGTCCTGTCGGCAGTCTGTCTGACGGCGCTGGCGCTGTTCACCACCCGCACCCGTGTCGGCGTGGCCTGGCGCGCGACCGTTTCGAATCCGACCATTGCCACCAGCTTCGGCGTCGATGCGATCAAGGTCCGCTATCTTAATTTCATGATCGGCTCGGCACTGGCGGCGCTTGCCGGCGCGCTGATCGCGCTCTTGAATAATTTCGTCGAGCCGAGCATGGGCTTTGTCGTCAGCTACAAGGCGCTGGCCATCATCGTACTGGGCGGGCTGGGCTCGATGCGCGGCACGCTCATCGCCAGTCTCGCGCTCGGCCTCGTCGAATCGTTCGGCACCATTCTGGTCGGCTCCTATCTCGACCGTGATGCGCTGGCCTTCCTGTTCCTCATTATCGTCCTGATGGTTCGTCCGCAGGGACTGACCGGTGCCCGCGCATGAGCCTGTACACCTCCAGCCTGCGGTCGATCGTCGGCATCAACAGCATGCTGGCCGTCAGCCTCAACATGCTCACCGGCTTCTGCGGCCAGTTCAGCCTTGGCCATGGCGCGTTCTATGGCGCGGGCGCCTATGCGGCGGCGCTGTGCGCGGTTGCCGGCTATCCGGTGCCGGTGGCGCTGATTGCCGGTGCCATCGTCGCCGGGCTTCTCG
>JBQCFU010000246.1:0-3767 GCA_051958775.1 Pseudolabrys sp. | reverse complement strand
CTTGCCGAGATGGAGCGGCTCAATGCCGAGGCCCTGGCGGCGCTCACCGGTCAGCATGGCGTGAAGCTCGCCGCTTTTCCGCAGGATGTACTGGCGGCGGCCCGGCGCGAGGCTGGGACGGTGCTGGGCGAACTGGCCGGCCGGGACGCGGTGTCGCGCCGGATCCATGACTCCTATCTCGCCTTCCGGGATAGGACCGCGCCCTGGTCCCGCATCTCCCTCGAGGCGGTATTGTCGGCCCGCGTTGCCTGAAAGACACAGCGGTCATTGATTACGGTTATCGGTCTTCACCGCCCGTTAGGGTTAACCCCCCTTTAAGCGTTCTCGCGTGAATTAGCCCTACGCGTCACGGCCCGCTTTGCGCCGCGATGCAGGTGTGCCGCACCGGCCGGTTGCCAGGCGCGGTCGGTAGGGGGCTGACAATGACGCGTTGGATTGGGACGGGCCTGACCGTCACCATGATCGCATCGAAGAGCCGCAGCCCGTTCGGCGCCGGCTCCCACGCCAGTTTCCGCCCCTGCTTTGCCGCCACGCACGGCCGGTCTGCCGCCGGCGCGTATCCATTTCGATTTTCGCTTCCGACCGGAAGCGATCCGCAATTCCCTGCGCGGTCCGCTGAGGGGGCTGCGCAGGGGTCTGAGTAGCCTACTGCGTGCGTTCATACTGCCAGATGCTGCGGGGTCCTCCGTCTTTCGCACATCCAGCAAATCAACAATGAGACGGAACATCGGATCGAGAACATGAAAGCAAACCTGCTTAAACTGTCCCTGATCGCCGCGGCTTCGTTCGTGGTGACCAACGCCCTGGCGGCGGATCTTCCGCGCCCGGTCTATAAGGCGCCGGCCTATGTCGCCGAGCCGATTTTCTCGTGGACCGGTCTCTATATCGGTGCCAACGCCGGTTACGGCTTCGGCAAGTCGAATTGGGATTTCCCGGCCGCGAGCCCGAGCCCGAAGGGCCTCGTTGCCGGCGGTCAGATCGGTTACAACTATCAGATCGGTTCGTTCGTCTTCGGTCTTGAAGGCGACTATGACTATTCCGGCATGAAGGGTGACACGGCCTGCGCCGGCGGCACCTGCACCACCAAGAACTCGTGGCTCGCCACCGGCCGCGGTCGTATCGGTTACGCCTTCGACCGGTTCCTGCCGTACCTCACCGGCGGTGTTGCGTTCGGCAACGTCAAGGCCGAGCACACGATCCTCGGCAACGCCTCGTCGAATCGCACCGGCTACGCGCTCGGCGGCGGTCTCGAATACGCCTTCTTCGGCGCCTGGAGCCTGCGCGCCGAATATCTCTCTGTCGACCTCGGCAAGTTCGATGCTGGCCCGGCGCCGCTCGTCAACAACATCGACTTCAAGGCGAACATCGTTCGCGCCGGCGTGAACTACCGCTTCTGATCGTTCATACGATTCCGCAAATGCGAAGCCCCGGGCAGTGCCCGGGGCTTTTTCTTTTGGCTTTTTGTTTGTGCCGGCTCAGGCTTTGAACGGAACGATAGTCTGGCGCTGTTCGCCGAGGCCCTGGATGTCGAGCGTCACGACGTCGCCCGCTTTCAAAAATTTCGGCGGCTTGAAACCAAGTCCGACGCCGGGCGGTGTGCCGGTGACGATGATGTCGCCGGGCGACAGGATCATGAACTGCGAGCAGTACCAAACGAGATGCGCGCAGCCGAAGATCATCGTCCTGGTGTTGCCGCGCTGGCGCTTCTCGCCATTGACGTCGAGCCACATGTCGAGGTTCTGCGGGTCCTTGATCTCGTCCTTGGTGACGAACCATGGTCCGATCGGCGCGAAAGTTTCGCAGCCTTTGCCCTTGCCCCACTGACCGCCCGAACGGTCGATCTGGAACGAGCGCTCCGACACGTCATTGTGCAGGAAATAACCGGCGACGAAGTCGAGCGCCTTTTCCTTCGACGGAATGTTGCGCGCGCGCTTGCCGATGACGATGCCGAGCTCGACCTCGTAGTCGAGCTTGGCCGATTCCTTCGGCCCCAGGGGGTTGTCGTTCGGGCCGCAGATCGCACCGGTGTGCTTGAAGAAGATGATCGGCTCCTTCGGGATCGGCATGCCGGCTTCGGCAGCATGGTCCGAATAGTTGAGCCCGATGGCGACGACGTTGCGGACATCGCCGAGACACGGCCCGAGCCGCGGCTTGCCGGCCACCGGCTTCATCCGTGCGAGATTGGCCTTCTTGATTTTCGCCAGCCCGCCGTCCTTGAGCATGTCGGCGTCGATGTCCTTCACCAGACGCGACAGGTCACGAATCTTGCCGTCAGGGCCGATGGCGCCGGGCTTTTCCTTGCCGGGCGCGCCGAAACGCACGAGCTTCATTCTTCAATCCTTTGGGTGTGCAGCGAGGTCAGAAAAGACGGCGGGATCATGCAGGCGCGTGCCGTCGTCCGCAAGGGCAAGCCGGCCCCTCACATCACGCCGGGGAATGCGCCGCCATCGATCAGCAGGCTTTGTCCGGTGATATAGCCGGCTTGCGCCGAGCACAGGAATGCGCAGGCCGCGCCGAATTCTGCGGGGTCGCCAAAACGTCGCGCGGGGATCGTGGCCAGCCGCGCGGCGGCGGCCTGCTCGACGGTCGTGCCCTTCATTTCGGCATTCTTCTTGAGGCCGGACTTCTGCCGGTCGGTTTCGAACGCGCCGGGCAGCATATTGTTGATGGTGACGTTCTTGTCGGCGACGCTGCGTGCGACGCCGGCGACGAAGGCGGTGAGGCCGGCGCGCGCACCGGAGGAAAGATCGAGGCCGGCGAGCGGCATCTTCACCGAACCGGAG
Organism: Pseudolabrys sp.; assembly: GCA_051958775.1. Classification (GTDB taxonomy): domain Bacteria; phylum Pseudomonadota; class Alphaproteobacteria; order Rhizobiales; family Xanthobacteraceae; genus Pseudolabrys. The sequence continues at coordinate 984 of JBQCFU010000246.1, read as the reverse complement.
GTGATGTTGACGATGCGGCCGAACCGCCGCTCGAGCATCGGGTCGATCACCTTCTGGATGAGTTCGATCGCGCCGACCATGTTGGCGACGACGCCGTCGAGCATCTGCTCGCGCGAGAGCTGGCGGAAATCCTTCAGCGGCGGGCCGCCATTATTGTTGATCAGGATATCCGGCTGCGGGCAGGCGGCGAGCAGGGCAGCCTGGCCTTCGATGGTACCGACATCCGCCGCAACCGCATGAATGGTCGCACCGGTCGCTTTGCGGAGTGCTTCGGCGGTTGCCTCCACGGTCGCGACGTCGCGGCCGTTGATCACAACTTCGCATCCCGCTGCCGCCAGCGCCTGGGCGCAGGCGCGGCCCAGACCCTTGCTCGATGCGCAGACGATCGCCTTGCGGCCCGCAATACCCAGATCCATCAGACCTATCCTCGCTCGCTAACCTATCGATGCGGGGAGGTAAGGCGCTCCGGGCGCGAAGGTCAATCAGCCGGATTACGGACGGGATGCGGCGGGCGCGACCGACATGGTGGTGCCGCGCCAGACGAAGCGGCCACGCCACCAGCCGGCGGCCCAGACCGCGGGCAATAGCACGTCACGCAAAGCCGCCGCCGGCAGGAACCGCCACGACAGCGGCCAGCCGGCGCGCCAGGTCATCAGCGCTTCGCCGCCGTACCAGAAAGCGGCAAACAGCGTCAGCACCGGCAGAAGCGGCAGCGCGAGCGTCTGCGCCAGCACCGCGAGGCCGGCGAGCGGCAGCAGCGGGCCGGTGACCATTTCCGCCGCGTAATAGAGCGGGAAGCTCGCACGGCGCAGCCGCGCCCAACGCACCTGCCGGCTCCACAGATCGCGTAGGCTGCGCTGCCCGAGCGGCTGGCCGAACGGCATGCGCGTCAGTCGCACCCGCAGGCCGAGGCCGCGGAACGCCTTGGTGGCGGCGGCGTCTTCCGCGAGTTCGCTGGCAAGCGCGGCGATGCCGCCGGCGGCC
>JBQCFU010000245.1:0-4280 GCA_051958775.1 Pseudolabrys sp. | reverse complement strand
GAACGCTGGCCGCCGCGAAGCCGGCGAGGTCGCCGATGACGCCGCCGCCGAGCGCGACGACGAGGTCGCGCCGCTCCATGCGCGCTTCAATGATCGAATCGCAAACGCGTTCGAAAGTGGCGAAGCTCTTCGATCCCTCGCCGGCGGCGACGACGACGCGTGACGACGGAATGTTGGCCGCCGCCAGCGCCTGCTCGACCGTCGCAAGATGCAAACCCGCCACCGTTTCGTCGGTGAGGATCGCAGTCTTGGCGCCGGGCTTCAGCGCGGCGATCCGCTCGCCCAAACTCGTCACCAGCCCGCGGCCAATGACGATGTCATAGCTGCGCGCACCGAGCGCCACATCGACGGTAATCGGGTTGCTGCTGCGGATCGCGGTCATGGTTGCGGTCATCGCGCCGCCTCCGCCGAGGCCGTTGCAGGTCCATCCAGATGCGTCATCAGCGCCGCAACCACTTCATCAACAATCACTTCGTGCGGTTCCTCGCGGGACTGCACGATCAAATCCGCTTGCGCATAGACCGGCTCGCGCTTCGGCAACAGGTCTTTCAGACGATCAGCCAGCGGCCGGTCGCCGCGGCGCCTGGTCCGGCGCAGCAACACGTCGAGATCCGCCTTGAGCCAGACCGACACACCTTTCTCGCGAATGAGGTCTCGGGTGCTCGCGTTCATTACTGCGCCGCCGCCTGTCGCCAGTACCTGCGGCCCGTCATCGAGCAGCCGGGCACTCACCCGCGCCTCGCCGAGGCGGAACTCCGGCTCACCCCGGGTCGCGAAAATATCCGGAATGCGCATCCCGGCCGCTTTCTCGCTCTCGGTATCAGCATCGACAAAGGGAATGCCGAGCCGGGCGGCCAGCCGTCTCCCGACCGAGGATTTCCCCGCCCCCATCATGCCGACCAGCACAACGGACCGACGGCCCAGCGCCTGCGCGATGTGGCGCTCCGTCTCCTTGGGCGCACCCTCTTTGGGTGCCGCCATTTTGTCCGATCCGGTCATCCGGCAGGGTCTTTCCAATATGTGGTTATGGTTCCATCATAATCCGCGGGACGACACAACCGGCGCTCGATACCGGCATTTGCCCGCGACAGCCAAACCGGTGTCGGATCGCCCGCAACCTGTGCTACCGGGGTTCCATATCCTCAGTCTCTGATTCCCCACGTGGCTCCGATTCTCATTTAAGCGACGTCCGGCATGCCCAGTCTGATCCGCTTCCTGTTCATCGTCGGCGTCATCGCCGGCATCGGCTACGGGATCGTGTTCGCGCTCGCCAACTTCGTCCCTCTCAAGCAGCGCGAGATCACCGTCACCGTGCCGCCGCAGAACTTCCTGAAGCGCTGAGATGAGCGCCGCAGCGCGCCCGAATGACACCCTGACGCGGCTGTTTCTCGACATGCTGGCGGCCGAACGCGGTGCCGGCGCCAACACGCTCGACGCCTATCGGCGCGATCTTGCCGATCTCGCCGCGTTCCTCGGCACGCAGGGCCACGCTTTCGCCGACGCGACGACCCAAGCGCTGCGCGACTATCTCGCGGATCTTGCCGACCGCGGCTTCAAGAGCACCAGCGTCGCGCGCAAGCTCTCGTCCACACGGCAACTGTTTCGTTTCCTCTATGCGGAAGGTCATCGCGGAGAAGATCCCGCCGCCGTGCTCGCCGGACCACGGCGTGGGCTGACGATCCCGAAAGTGCTCACCGTCGCCGAGGTCGATCATCTGCTTGCCACCGCGCGCGCCGCCGTCGACGAGGCGGAGCAACCCGGCGCGAAGCTGCGCGCGATGCGGCTGATGTGTCTTCTTGAAGTCGTCTACGCCACCGGGCTTCGCGTGTCTGAACTTGTGGCGCTGCCGGCTGCCACCGCACGCAAGGACCAGCGGATGCTGGTGATCCGCGGCAAGGGCGGGCGCGAGCGGCTGGTGCCGCTCAACGATGCCGCACGGGCGAGCATGGCGGCCTATCTCGTGATGCTGCCCGAGGAGTCAGCACAATCGAAGTGGCTGTTTCCGTCGTTCGGCGACAGCGGTCATCTGACGCGCCAGCATTTTGCGCGCGACCTGAAAGCGCTTGCCGCACGCGCCGGCATCGCCGCCGCACGCATCAGCCCGCACGTGTTGCGGCATGCTTTCGCGAGCCATCTGCTGCATAACGGCGCCGATCTGCGGATCGTGCAGACGCTGCTCGGCCACGCCGATATCTCGACCACGCAGATTTACACCCACGTGCTCGAGGATCGGTTGAAGAGCCTGGTGCGTGATCTGCACCCGCTCTCGGACAAATAGAATTACCCTGCCGTCTTCGCGCCGGTCCGGATGAAATAGTTAGCGTTGCGGCCGAGCACGAGCTTGCGCAGCATCGCGCGCATCGATTCACTGCGGCGCAGCGGATCGAGTACCGCCTTGATCGCTCGGAACAGCGCAAGCTTGGCCCCATCGGCTGCCGGATTGCGGCCGGGCGCCGCCTGCGGCAGACCCATGCGGCGCAACAGGCCGTTGACGACGAAGATGTCGTTCTTGCGCATCACCGCCTTGGTCTTCCAGGTGATCGCCATCGAGATCGAATGCTGCGATCCGGTGCGCACCCAGTGCGGCCACAGATATGGCACGAACAGTCCTTCGCCCGGCTGCAGCGAATAGCACTTGGAGCGGGCTTCGAACTCCGGCGTGTAGGTCACGTTGCGGTGTTTGGAGATCGCCTGCTCGATCGCATCGTCGGATACGATGGCGCCATCACGGTTGTCGCAGACGGTAAAGTACTTCTCGCCATGCATGTGCACGAAGAAATTGTCCTCGGCGTCCACATGGAACGGCGTGGTCGAGTTCGGCGAGGACACGAACAGGAAGCCGCGGATGTCTTCGAACCCGGCATCTTCCAGGCTCGCATGGCCGTTGGCCCGCGCCACCGACAGCAGCGTCTCTTCGAGCACGGCGCGATAGGCCGGCAGCACCTCGATGCGCTTGCACACCATCCAGGCGCCTGCGGTTTCGATCCGCCGCACCACCTCTTCCGGTTCGAGATCGACCACCGGTGTCGAGTCCGGATCCTGACCGATCGCCACGTTGCCGGAATTGTATTCGATCTGATCGCGCGGCAACTGCCGCACGAGATCGACGACGTGCGACAGCGAGAACAGCGGATCGCCGGCAAGACGATGCCGGATCGCGAACGGCTGCAGCGGGAACGACGCGGTGAAAGCCTGACGATCGGTCGGCTCGATCAAGGCGTCGATGGCGGTGACGGTCGCACTCGTTGTGGCATTCATCGCCGCGTTCATGGTTGCACTCATGGGCGAACTCCTCTCACGGAACGAACAAAATGGACAAAACGACGGGCCAGCTCGCGTGCGCCGTCGCGCGCTGCGATCACGGTAGCGAGCGGACGCAACGTCGCAGCGCCGCCGCGCCCCGGCAGCAGGAGATCGCCGATGGCAAGACGATCACGCCAGATGTGATCGATCATCGGATGGTTCGATACGGCGATGGAATCGACGCTGCCGACCGCCGGATCGGCGCACAGCGCGCGCGTCAGATCGAGCGTGATCTGCACACCGGGCGAAGTCTTGGCCAGCGTTTCGTCGTAGGCGATCTTGAAGAAGTAAGCGCGATCGAGATGCCGCAGCACGATGCCGGCAGCAACGATCTGATCGCCGACACACAGCGACACCATCTGCGCCTGCTCGTCACGCACCAGCGCCGGCACCGCTTCGCGTACGAACGCCGCATCGCCCGACTTGCGGCCGAGCGCGGTACCGCGCGCGCCTTTCCAGCCGGCCGCTTCCAGCGCGAGAAAAGCTTCGAGCGCCGGCTGTGCGTCATCGCGCGTGGTCGCGACCCGGAATGTCACCTCGCCGTTGTCGCCGAGCCGGTTGCGTTGCCGCCGCAATTCCTTGAGCTTCTTGGCGCCGAGCGCTTCGAGCGCAGCGTCGCCATCCTGCCGCGCGTCGAGCATCGCGCGCTCGTGCTGATGCGACAGCACCGCCGGCACCAGCGCAGCGCGCTGCAGCGCCTGTGCCGCAGGACCGTCCATCGTGATCGACGACAGCAACAAGCCGCAAGCACCGGCCTCCGACGCCGCGTCAATCAGCGCGGCTGCTGCCTGATCGACTGCATCGCGATCAAGCAGCGGCACCGTCAGCGGCGCATAGGCCTGCCACGCGACCAGTGCCGGCAAGGGCAATGTCAGCGCCCGCATCGCAGAGGTGACCGGCAGCAAACCGATCAGCCGTGTGCGCGCCGGGCTGTCCCAGGCGAGCAGCGCCTGCGCATCATTCTTACCTTCAGCGTG
>JBQCFU010000244.1:0-10565 GCA_051958775.1 Pseudolabrys sp. | reverse complement strand
GCCGCGCGCGGTCAAACCTTCGCGCGTCGCCGCCGGAAAACCGCGCTCGACCGTCGTCCTGTCACCATCGAAGAACAACCGCGGCGTATCGATCGCCTGCTGCATGTCCATGCCGTAGTCGACGATATTGAGAATCATCTGCGCGTGGCCGAGCGACTGGTAATGGCCGCCCATCACGCCGAGCGAGAGTTCGCAGCGACCATCGCGCAGGCCGAGCGCGGGAATGATGGTGTGCAGCGGCCGCTTCGACGGCCCGAGAGAATTCGGATGGCCCGGCGTGAGATTGAAGCAGGCGCCGCGGTTGTTGAGCATGATGCCGGTCTTCTCGGTGCAGATGCCCACACCGAAGCCGCTGTAGAGCGAGTTGATGAACGAGACCACCGTGCGGTCGCGATCGACCACCGTGAGATAGATCGTGTCGCTGCCCGGCGTCGGCAGCGTCGTGAGATCGGCACGGCGATTGCGGTCGATCTTCTGCGCGAGCTTGCGCGCGAAGCCCTTGTCGAGCAGATCGGGCACCCGCGCCTGCATGGCCTGCGGATCGGAGACATGCTGGTCGCGCACCGCGTAAGCAATGCGCGCCGCCTCCACCATCAGGTGATAACGCTCCGCGCCCATCGGATCGAGCGCTTTGATATCGAAGTTCTCGAGGATGTTGAGGATCAGCAGCGCGGTGATGCCTTGCCCGTTCGGTGGAATCTCCACGAGATCGAGGCCGCGAGAATTGGTCGAGATCGGTGTCACGACGTCGCCACGATGCGCGGCGATGTCAGCCGCCGTCAGTAGCGACCCTTTCGCCGCGACGGTGGCGGCGATGTCGTCAGCAATCTCGCCCTGATAGAACGCACGCGGTCCGTTCGCGGCGATGGCGCGCAGGGTCTTGGCCAAGACAGGGAGGCGAATGACGTCGCCTTCTTTCGGAGCCTGACCATCGAACAGATAGTGTCGTGATGCACCGGCGTCCTTCTTCAGCTTGGGAACGAGATCGGCCCAATCCCAGGCGACGCGAGCGGCGATTGGAAAGCCGTTCTCCGCATAGTCGATGGCGAGCTGCAGATTGCGCGCGAGATCGAAGCGGCCGTGGGTGCGCAGGATTGTGTCCCAGGCTTCGATCGCACCGGGGACCGTGACCGCATGGGGCGAATCCGGCGCGATGCTGGTCAGCCCCTGCGCCCGCAGTTTTTCCGTCGTCGCAGCGGCTCCCGAACGGCCGCAACCGTTATAGCCCCACACCGGCTCGCCCGGCTTGGCGATCAGCGTGAAGCAATCGCCGCCGATGCCGGTCATATGCGGCTCGACCACACACAGTACGGCACACGCCGCGACCGCGGCATCGGCCGCGGTGCCGCCGGCGCGCAGCGTATCGATCGCCGCGAGCGAGGCGAGCGGGTGCGAGGTCGCCGCCATGCCATGTCTGGCGATGACCGGCGAGCGGCCCGGAAAATGGAAATCGCGGCTCATGATGGCCTCGTCGCAGGAAGGAATCCGAAGATCAGTCCGCTCAGGGCGTACCGGGCCGCGACGGATCGCGCGGCGCGCTATCGGACGATGCGGATGACGGCGCGTCAACCGTCGCCGGCGCATCGGCCGGTTTCATATCTGCGGGTTTGGTCTCGACGGGCTTTACCTCAGCAGGCTTCTCGGCCGGCTGCGCAGCCGGCTCCGGCAGGATGCTCGGCGGCGGCACGTCGATCACCGGCGGGGACGTTTCGGGCGACACGGCCGGCGGCGGAGGCGGCGGCTCGGGCACAGCGGACGGCGCAGGCGCGACTGTTTCGACCGGCGCAGCAGCGACAGCAACCACGCGGCGACGGCGCATTGCGATGAGGCCGCCGATCACATCGGCGAAGCTCGCCACCAGCATCAGGAAAAATGTCGCGGTGGTCGCGCGCGGCACCAGGTAGAATTCAGCGGCCATGGCGATGAACAACAGCGCCGACAGCAGATGATCCATCACATAGCGACCGCCGGTGCGGTACGCCTTGATGATCTCGATCAGCAGCAGCAGGGTCGACAGCGCGACCAGCATATCGCCGAGCGACATCGTCCACTCGCCGCCGGCCGGAAACGACACGCGCGTCAGCGCATCCGTCCAGCTCACGCCGGGGATCAGAAAAGCGATGATGTTGTAGATCGCGAAAGGGATCAGCAGCAGCGGGAAGCCGACCAGATACATGAGAGGTCTCTGCTCCCGCCGCGGCGATCTTACGGAAAGGGCTTACGCCTCTTTCTTGGCCTTGAGCACCTGCCGGCCGCGATACATGCCGGTCTTCAGGTCGATGTGATGCGGGCGGCGGAGTTCACCCGAATCCTTGTCCTCGATATAGGTCGGCTGCTTCAGCGCGTCGGCCGAGCGGCGCATGCCGCGCCGCGACGGCGAGGTCTTTCTTTTTGGCACCGCCATAGCGGAAACTCCTGGAAAATCTCGAATTTATGCGATGAAGCCGGGCTTATAGAGGAACGCCGGGCGGATTGCTAGAGGCCCTATTTTCGAGGGGCGAGGCAGTCATCGTGGCTGCCGCCCCGGCTGGCGCGGCGGACATAGAGCCCGGCCAGCCGCCGCAGGCCCGGTCCGGGGGCCTTGGCATCCCGTTCCGCCGGATTCGGCAGCATCGCTGCCATTAGCGCCGCCTGATAGGAGGTCAGGCTGCGTGCGGGCTTGCCGAACGCCCGCTGGGAGCCTGCCTCGATGCCGAATTCCCCATCCGGGCCCCATTCCGCGATGTTGAGATAGATTTCCATGATCCGCCGCTTGGGCAGGACCAGGTCGACCCACAGCGCCAGCGGGAACTCCAGCGCCTTGCGGACCACCGAGCGGCCCGGCCACAGGAACAGGTTCTTGGCCACCTGCTGGGTGAGGGTCGAGCCGCCACGCATATCGTCAAAATCCTCGGCATCTTCGATAGCCGCGCGCAACTCGCGGAAATCGACACCGTGGTGCCAGCAGAAGCGCCCATCCTCGGACATGATGACGGTCAGCGGCAGCACCGGCGCGACCGCCCCGAGTGGGACCCAGGTCTGGGCCACCCGCTGCCCAGTCAGCGACCGCCACAGCATCAAGGTCGAGGGCGGATCCACCACGCGATAGAGCGGCGTCAGCGCATAAGGGATCAGCACCAGAATCAGCAGGATGCCGAGCGCCACGCGCAGCCACAGCGGCAAGAACGGCACGCGCACCGCCCGCCGCGCCGTGAACCCACCATAGCGCCTCACCCGCTCGAACATGCCGGTAGCCTAGCCTATTTCGCGCGCGCTTGAACGGCGCGCAAAAGCGGGCAAAACCCGCTAACAATGACAGCGTTAATTCCGGACCAGACCCGTGCAGGACTTCACTTCCCGCCTTGAAACCGTCGCCAGCGAAACCGAGGCGCTCCTCGCGCAACTCCTGAGTGACACGCCCGAAACCGGCGAGATCACGCGGCCGTCACGGCTGATGGCGGCGATGCGTCACGCCATGCTCGGCGGCGGCAAGCGGCTGCGGCCCTTCCTGACAGTCGAGACTGCGGCACTGTTCGCCGTGCCGCGCGAGCGCGCGCTGATGGCCGGTGCCGCACTCGAATGCGTGCACGGATATTCGCTGGTGCATGACGACCTGCCGGCCATGGACAACGATGACCTGCGGCGCGGGCAACCGACCGTACACAAGGCGTTCGACGATGCCACCGCGATCCTCGCCGGCGATGCGCTGCTCACTTTCGCGTTCGATCTCGCCTCGCGCGAGACGACGCATCCCGATCCGGCGATCCGCGTCGCGCTCATCTCGGCGCTGGCACGGGCGGCCGGTCTCGGCGGCATGGCCGGCGGCCAGATGTTCGATCTCGCCGCCGAAGGACGTTTCGCTGGCACCACGCCATTACAGCCCGCCGATATCGAGCGATTGCAGGCGATGAAGACCGGCGCGCTGCTCGTCTATGCCTGCGATGCAGGCGCGATCCTTGGCGGTGCTGATCGCACCCAACGCGCCGCGATCACCCGCTACGGCACGCTGATCGGCCGCGCCTTCCAGATCGCCGACGACCTGCTCGACGTCGAAGGCGACGCCGCCACGCTCGGCAAGCAGACCGGCAAGGACGCGACGGCGGGCAAGGCAACGCTGGTCGCAGCCCTCGGCATCGACGGCGCCCGGCAACAGCTTGCCACACTGGTCCGCGACGCGCAGGCGGCACTGGAGCCGTTTGGCGCGAGCGCCACGACCTTGCGCGACGCCGCGCGCTTCATCGCGGAACGCCAGCTATGACCCGCAAGAAAGCCGACGGTAGCTGGCTGCTGGTGCGGATGCTGCGGCTGCATCTCAAGCTGGCCGCGTGTCTCGCGCTCGGCGCACTGACGATTCCGCTGCTGCCGTCCGACTGGCCGCTCGCTGCACGGCTGATCGGCGGGTGGGACATCGCCGCTATCCTCTATCTGCTGGTCGTGGTCTTCCTGGTCGCACCCTGCTCGATCGATCAGATCAAACAACGCGCGGCGATCCAGGACGAAGGCGCCGGTGCGATCCTGATCCTCACGATGCTCGCATCCTTCGCGAGCCTCGTAGCCCTCGTCGCGCTGCTCGGTCACGGCAAAAACGAACCGGACCCACTTGGCACACTGCGGCTCATCATCGGCACCGCGACCATCGTGCTGTCGTGGCTGTTCATGCATCTGACCTTCACGCTGCACTACGCCCACGAATATTATGGCGACGGCCGCGATGAACGGACCGGCGGCTTGAATTTTCCCGGCCGCGAGCGGCCCGACTACTGGGATTTCCTGTATTTCTCACTGGTCATCGCCATGACATCGCAGGTGTCCGATGTGGCGATCACCAGCCGCGCCATCCGGCGCATCGCGACATTCCACGGCGTCGTGTCGTTCTTCTTCAACCTCGGTATCCTCGCGCTGACCATCAACATGCTGGCCGGAGCGATCGGGTGATCAGCACGATCCAGACGGTGTTCCTGCTGCTGAGCATCATCGCCGGCGTGGCGGTGCTGGCGCAGCGGCTCAACGTTGCTCCGTCGATCTTCCTGGTAGCTGCCGGCATCGGGCTTGCCCTGACGCCGGGCGTCCCGCCGATCGTGTTGCAACCCGATACGGTGCTGCTCGTCTTCCTGCCACCGCTGATCTATTCCGCCGGCGTCGCGATGAGCTGGCGCGAATTCAAATCGAGCCTGCGGCCGATCGCACTGCTCGCGGTCGGCTGCGTGATCTTCACCACCTGCGCCGTCGCCGTCGCCGCGCACTACCTTCTCGGCATGGACTGGGCGATGGGCTTCGTTCTCGGCGCCATCATCTCACCGCCGGATGTCGTGGCGCCGCTCGCTCTGGCGCGAAGACTCGGCCTGCCGCGGCGCCTCGTCGTCATCCTCGAAGGCGAAGGACTTGCCAACGACGCCACGGCACTGATCCTCTACCGTTTTGCGGTCGCAGCGGTGGCAACCGGAGCGTTCTCCTTCGGCGAGGCGACTGCAACCTTCGGTCTGATCGTCGTCGGTGAAGTCGCGTTCGGCATCGGCATCGGCTGGCTCAGTCTGCGGCTCCGCTCCTGGGCACACAATCCGCGCATCGAGATCATCCTGTCGTTGCTGACGCCCTATGTCGCCGATTGGGTGCCGGAACAGGTCGGCGGGTCCGGCGTGCTCGCCACCGTCGCCTGCGGCCTGTTCGTGAGCTGGGTCGGCCCGACGCTGATCTCCGCGGCGACGCGGCTGCAGGGCATCTTTTTCTGGGATTTGACGATCTATCTGATCGAAGGCTTCGTCTTTCTGCTGACCGGCCTGCAGGTGCGCACGCTGATGGAGCGCACGCACGGCTTTTCGCTGGAAGGACTGTTGACCGCGACGGTTCTGATCACCGCCATCATCGTCCTCGCACGCTTCCTCTGGGTGTTTCCCGCCACCTATGTCCCGCGCTGGCTGTGGCCGCCGCTGGCGCGGCGCGATCCCGCGCCGAACTGGAAGTACCCGTTCGCCCTCGCCTTCACCGGCGTGCGCGGCGTGGTCTCGCTCGCAGCCGCACTGGCTCTGCCTTACACGACTGCCGACGGCACGCCGTTCATCCAGCGCGAGATCATTCTGTTCATCACCTTCGGCGTGATCGTCGCCACCCTGATCGGACAGGGACTGATGCTGCCGACGGTAATGCGGTGGCTCGGTCTCGCCAAGGAAGGCCGCGCCGAACGCCGCCGCGAACGCATTGCCGAACTGAGAGCCCGACACGACGCGGTCGATTACGCACTCGACCAGCTTCGCGCTCTTGCCAAGGAGCGCAATCTGCCGCGCGACGTGGTGTCGCTGCTGCGCGAACGGCATCATCATCGCATGCGGCAACTGCCGGACAGCATCGAGAAGCAGGACGAACTCGAGCTCTACGGCCTCAATGCCGATCTTCAAGTCGAGCTGATCGCATCCGAGCGCGTGTTTCTCTATCGCCTGCTGCGCAACGGCAAATTGACGGACGGAGCGCGGCGACGGATCGAGCGCGAACTCGATCTCGAAGAGGCGATGATCGAGACGCGCCGCAACGATAGCGCTCCGCTGTAAGATCAAGCTAGGACTTGCGTCGATATTCCGGTGGCAGCGGCAGCCATGTCTCGCGGCCTTTGTAAGCGACCGGCTTGCGGTCATCATGCGTCGCACGATACGCGGCGTACCATGCACGCAGTTTGCGCACGCGCGCTTCGGAATACGGCAGCGGCGTCTGCTTGGCCGCCAGCAGATAGCGTTCCACCGCCCAGACATTGCGACGCTGGAAGCGCCAGTCGAAATCGCCGAGGCCGCGCAGATCGACCTCCGCATATCCGGTGAGACAACCGGTGTAATCGACGTAAGGCTCGAAATAGCTCATCGCCAGCGCGCGTAGGGTCGGAAACACCGCGTTACGGCCGTGCAGCCCCGGATCGCGCGAGCGGCCGACCGAACCCCAACGGCCATTGCGCCGATAGACGAAGATGACGTGATCGAGGCCGTCGATCGAGCCGAGTTCGAGGGTCAGCGGCGGGTAACCGTGCTGCTCCAGCACCGTGGCCGCGAACAATGCGGCCTCAAGACAGTGGGCGGTTCGCCGCTTCACCACCTCGCGAAAGCCGCGCAGCGTGCCGCCTGACTTCTCGTTGTTATAGGGCAAGCGGTTCAGCCACGCCTGCACCTGTGCCGGCGTCCGCAATTGGCGGATCAACCGTCGTTCGGCGGGGGTGAAAGCGGACAGTGGCGGGGGCGCGACGGCGGAAGGCATGCGCGCGGACGATACAACAGAATCAGCCGCCGCAAGAGCCGCGCTATTCCGCCGCGCGGGCGCCGGCGCCCCAGCGCCGTTCGATGTAATCGATCACCATCTGCTTGAAATCCGCGGTGAGCGTGGCGCCGCGCAGGGTCGCCGCCTTCTTGCCGTCGATGAACACCGGCGCGGTCGGCTGCTCGCCAGTCCCGGGCAGCGAGATGCCGATGTCGGCATGCTTGCTCTCGCCCGGCCCGTTGACGATGCAGCCCATCACCGCGACGTTGAGCGTCTCGACGCCGGGATAGCGCGTCTTCCACTCCGGCATCGATTCCCGGATGAAGCCCTGAATGTCAGCCGCCAGTTCCTGGAACGTGGTCGAGGTGGTGCGGCCGCAGCCGGGACATGCCGCCACCAGCGGCACGAAGGTGCGCAGGCCCATGGTCTGCAACAATTCCTGCGCGACCTGCACCTCGCGGGTGCGATCGCCGCCCGGCTCCGGCGTCAGCGAGATGCGAATGGTGTCGCCGATACCCTCCTGCAGCAGCACGCCCATGGATGCCGCCGACGCGACGATGCCCTTGGTGCCCATGCCGGCCTCGGTGAGGCCGAGATGCAGCGCATAGTCCGAGCGCTTGCCCAGCTCACGATAGACCGCGATCAGATCCTGCACCGCCGACACTTTGGCGGAGAGGATGATGCGATTCTTCGGCAGGCCGATCTCCTCGGCCCGCGCCGCCGACAACAGCGCCGACTGCACCATCGCTTCATGCGTCACCGCGCGCGCCGACAGCGGGGCGCTCGCAGCATTGTTCTCGTCCATCAGCCGCGTGAGCAGTTCCTGATCGAGCGAGCCCCAGTTGACGCCGATGCGCACCGGCGTGTTGTGGCGGATCGCCATCTCGACGATCTGGGTGAATTGCGGATCGCGCTTGTCGCGGAAGCCGACATTGCCGGGATTGATCCGGTACTTGTCGAGCGCCTCGGCGCAGGCCGGATGATCGCCAAGCAGCTTGTGGCCGATATAATGGAAGTCTCCGACCAGCGGCACACGCACATTCATCGCCAGCAGGCGATCGCGGATATGCGGCACGGCCGCCGCCGCCTCGTCGCGGTCGACCGTGATACGCACCAGTTCGGAACCGGCGCGCGCCAGCGCCGCCACTTGCCGCGCGGTCTGTTCCACGTCGGCGGTGTCGGTATTGGTCATCGACTGCACGACGATCGGCGCGTTTCCGCCCACGGTCACGCCGCCGACATCGACGGCGACCGCATGCCGCCGGTTTTCGATCAATTGCTCTGTCGCCATGTGCTCATCGTACCATTCGCCACGGGCCGCTTAAAGCATCAGCGCACCCGGTTGACGAGAATAAGACCACCCGTCACCAGGGCGACCGCCACGGCGAAAGCCAGGGTGATCGGATCGCCGAGCACAAAATGCCCGGCGAAGACGCCGAACAGCGGCGTCAGGAAGGTGAAGGCCGACAGCCGGCCTGCCGAATAGCGCACGATCAGTGCGAACCAGATGACGAATGTCACAGGAACGATATAGAGCGCCTGATAGGCTACCGCGGCGATTGCCAGCGCGGACGGCGCCGGATTGAGACTCATATGCTCGCCGGCGACCAGCGCGCCTACGGCCAGCAGCGGCACCGACACCGCGAGCTGGTACATCATCGTCTTTTCCGACGATATGCGACTGATGGCACTCGCCTTGATCAGCAGCGTCGTTAGCGCCCAGAACAGCGCAGCCGCGACCATCATGATATCGCCAATGACCTGCCGCGCATCGACGGCCGGCGTCGGCGCGCCGAAAGCAACCACCATTCCGGCGAACGAGAGCAACAGGCCGAGCCATTGCTGCCGGCTGAATCTATCGGCGGGCACCACCCAGCGCAGACCAAGCACAACGAAAAACGGCGCGAGATAGATGAACAGGATCGCGCGGCTGGCGGTGGTATAATTGAGCCCCTGATAGATCATCAGGAATTCGAGACCGAAGAACAGACCGCAGGCTAATCCGGAGAGCAGCGTGCCGTCGCGCTCGAACAGCGGCATGCCGCGAAACCACATCCATGCCCAGACGATGACGCCGGCAATGACAGAGCGAACGACCGCCTGCGTCAGCGGCGGAATGTCATGAATCGCGAGTTTGACGGAAACCTGATTGAAGCCCCAGCACAGACACAGCGCAATCACCACCAGCATGCCGACCGTGTCGAGCGGACGGGTCGCGGCGGTATGCGCAGGTGGACTGGTCGACATGATGATCCCGGCGGAAGGTCTTCGCCTTCTAGCGGAAGCCGCCGGGCGGCGCTACGCGACGCGCTGAATAGCCGTCATGCCGCTTTTTGGAGCATGATCTTGTCCGAAAACCGGCTTCCACGTTTCGGGATCATGCTCCCGCACGGCAATGGGCGCAGATGCCGGCAATCTCGATCACCGGAGTTTTCGGCGTGAAGCCTGCGGTGCGTGCTGCTGCCTTCACGGCGCCAGCGAGTTGCTCAGAGCCTGCCTCTCCCACCGCACCGCATTGGTCGCACAGCAGAAACACCACCGGATCGCCCGCATCATGACGATGAATGCAGGCGATGAAGGCATTGCGACTTTCGATGCGATGAACCAACCCCTGCTCGCGCAGGAAATCCAGCGTGCGATAGACCGTGATTGCCGGCGTCGCAACGTCATCGTGCTTGAGCCGGTCGATGATCTCGTAAGCGCCGAGCGGGCGGTGGCTCGACAGCAGCGTCTGCAGGATATGGCGCCGGATCGGCGTCAGCCGCTGCGCCCGCGCCGCGCACAGCGCCTCGGCATGCGCCAGCGCGTCAGCGGCACAACGGTCATGATCATGGTCAGGCGCGGGAAAAACCGCCATTTTCCTGGACACGGAACCTCGCTTTCTCGGCCATCCTATCAATTTTAGTGCCAGCTCGTGTCCCGTTCTGACATTCGCTTGAGGGACTTGCCGCGGTACTAGCGGATCGCTTTCACAAAGGTATATGTTGCGGTGCAATAACCAAGCCCTATCTCGTGGTTATTGTTCGCGGGCGACCCCACACGACGAGGACATTCATGCTCAAAGGCAAAACCGCACTGGTCACAGGCTCCACCTCCGGCATCGGCCTCGCTATCGCCCGCGCGATGGCCAAGGATGGCGCTAATCTGGTCATCAACGGCTTCGGCGATGCCGCCGGTATCGAGAAGGAACGCGCCGGGCTCGAGAAGGAGTTCGGCATCAAGGCGATCTATTCCGGCGCCGACATGACCAAGCCGGCCGAGATCGACGCCATGATCGCACAGGCGGAGAAGCAGCTCGGCTCCGTCGATGTGCTGGTCAACAATGCTGGCATCCAGCATGTGGCGAATATCGA
>JBQCFU010000243.1:0-4988 GCA_051958775.1 Pseudolabrys sp. | reverse complement strand
ATCGCCGCGATGGCTGATCATCAGGTCGTCGAGGATGCCGCCCTTGGCGTTGGTGAAGAAGGCATAGCGCTGGCGGCCTGGCGCGATCCCCTGCACATCGACCGGCACCAGTTTTTCCAGCGCGGCCGCCACCGCCTTCACGTCGCCATTACGCGGCGTGACGATCACCTGGCCCATATGCGAGACATCGAACAGTCCCGCCGCCGCACGCGTGTGCAGGTGCTCCTTGAGCACGCCGGCCTTGTACTGGATCGGCATATCATAGCCGGCGAACGGCGCCATGCGCGCGCCGTGCTCCAGATGCAGGGCATGGAGCGGCGTATGTTTCAGTGCCGCGGCAGGCGCGGTCGTCGATTCAACAGGATTGGTAGCGTGCAAAGGGCACCTCCGATCAGCGAAATTGCTGAAGTCAGGTGCCCCATCTGTCTCTTTGCCTGAGAGTGTTATCCCTACGGCGGACGCGCGCGTGCGTCACTTTCCAGATTTTATTCCGTCGCGGGTCCTTTTGCCTGAGAGTTTCCGGGGCGGTTGCTCCTTCGGCGCCGTCGCTTGTCGCGACGATCTCTTCCCTGCGATGGTCAGCTCGGTGTTATGTGCTCTCGTGTTGGGCAGTACCGTAACGCGCGCGAAACCTAGCTTGTGCCGATGCAACACGCAAGCGTGAACCGGTTGCATGCGCTGCCTATTCATCATTGCGGCGATCCGGTGCCGATGGTCTGCGGCAAACGCATATCCGAATCGTTAAGCATCGAGACTGCGCATGAACAAAACACGCTGTTCGGCCTGCGCCAACGGACCGGGCGCTTCGGACGGTGATTTATCGCGCGCCACATGCACCGCGACGAAGCCGAGGCCCTTGCCGTCAAACAGCTGATCGAGCGCCTTGCGGGTTTCTGCTTCGGTGTGCGCCTCGATCACCGTGGCGAAGCCGGCGCCCCGCGCAATTGTTGCGAATGACAACATATCGGCACCGCCGAGGACCTGCCCGCCGGACGAGGCATAGGAACCGTTCTGGAACAGGACGATGCGCAGATTCGCGGGCGCAACGGCAGCAATGGTGGCGAGTACTTGCAGGTTCATGAGCAGGTCGCCATCGCCGGCAAGGAACACGACGCGGCGGTCAGGGCGGGCGAGTGCGAGCCCGAGCGCGACCGAGCCCCAGATTCCCATCGGGTCCGACGCGAAATAAGTCGGGCCGACGGGGCCGACCTGCTTATAAGCGGCTTCGACCGAGCCGAGGCCGCACACCACGATGTCCTTGGCGGTGAGCTTTTGTTTGACCAGTTCAGCACAGGTGATGCGATCCATGATCAGCCCTCCCGCTTCGCCACGAGGGCATTTCGCCGCAGCAACAGTGTCAGCGGCAGTCGGCTGAGAAATGCCTGTCGCGCGCCCTGTTCGACGAGATGCAACTGCTCGGGGCCGTCGATCACATAATAAGGAAAGCCCGCGGCGGTGAGCACAGGTTCGGTCAGCCGGCCCTTATACATCTGGTAGTAGTAGCCGTCATCGAATGCGCCGCGCTGCGCCGCGATCACCAGAAATGGAATCTGGTGATGAAAAGCCATGCCGCCCAAGGCATTGATCGACAGGAGCACCCCGGCGTTCTGGCAGATCAGCGCCGCCTTGCGTCCGCCGAGAAATGCGCCGGCGCAAATGCCGACGCCGTCGTCCTCACGTGCGAGTTTCACATGGGTGATCGCCGGATCGGCGTCGCATTGCTCGATCAAGTCGCCAAGCCATTGATCGGGAAGGCTTGCGACCAGATCGATCCCGGCGCGTTTCAATCCGGCAACGATCAGATTGGCCGGTGTTTCGCCCTGCGGCATCCGGGCTCTCCTCGCTTGTTGCTGTGCAATAACGGCAAGAGACTGTGCAATAGAACCGGTCGGACCACTTACAAATCAAGTTTATCAGCTTTTCGCAGCCTGTCATGGGTTCATTCGAAAGACTCTCGTTGACGGGTTTTTGCGCGCATGACAGGATCGCAACTGGTTAGACCAGTTGATCCGACACGACTCTGCAAGGGTGGTATGATGTCGAGACCGCGCATCGCGCACTTTTCCGGTCCTAACGCGACAATCCAGAACAGTCCGCCGCTTGTCACCAGCAACAAGGCGCGCGCGAAATACGGCTTGCCGCTCAAGAACAATGCCGACGGATCGCCGTCGGGTTTCGACGTGCTGCGTGCGCAACGCATCGCCGCGCCGGTGACGGTGTATGTCGAGCAGTTCAGCGCGCATCCGATGGAAAAAGATGCGTCCGATCTTTACGCGGCGCCCGACGGCTATGTCGACAAGAACGGCAAATTCCACAAGGAGCGCCAGAACGCTGACGACAAGCCGGTATTCGAGGTGCAGTTGACGCCGGAAGACGGCGTGTTCCCGCGGCCATATATGGCGCGGCAGGCCGACGGCCGGCCGTGGGAAGAGGAATGTGCCGATCCGCTCGCGCCGGTCGAGCGCGCGCGCCAGGCGTTTTATCCGGACGGCTCGCGGCCGTTCGAGGAAATCGACCGTCTCGGTGTCGACGAGAAGGGCGTCGGCAATCTGATCTCGTCGCGCGCCGATATCGATTTCTACCGCGTCGTGCCGCCCGCCGGTTACACCAAGGGTTTGCCGGCGGCCGAACGCAGGGATGTCGGCGAGGGCGATATCGCGCCGGAAAAGCGCGGTTACGACTTCTTCCCCTATAAGCCGTATCACATCGGCGCGGTGCCGCCGCGTCCGGCGCTCGCGCGCATCGTCAATACGGTGCAGCGCGTGCTCGACAGCGGCAAATATATCGGCGCGGTGTGGACGCAGGGTTCGCCGCGTATCGAAGAGACGATCTACTGGTTCAATCTGCTGCTCGACACGACGCTGCCGATTGCCGGCAACGCGGCGCAGCGGCCGCATGGCCAGATCAGCAATGACGGGCCGAAGAACATCGTCGACTCGGTCGATTACATCGAATCCCGCGTCTGGGATGACGGCAGCGGCAAGAACCGCGCCGGGATGGTGCTGATCCAGGAGCAGCAGATCTTCGCGGCGCGCGACGTGCAGAAGGCCGACGCGCGGCCGGGCGGCTATGTCGCGACCGGCGGCCATGGCGGCATCATCGGTTCCGCCGGTCATGACGGTGATCCGGTGCTGACCTATCTGCCGGTGGCAAAGCACACTTATCTGTCGGACGTGAACCTCTCCCGTCTGCCGGCCAAAGTGCCGGGCGTGCAGAAGAGCGGTGGCGCGATCAAGCAGATCGAGGTGGGGATCAAGAGCGGCGACAAGGAACTGCTCGACAGCGCGATCCCGAAGGTCACCATCGTCAAGGACGGCAGCTACACCGCCGACGATTTCGCCGAGGATCCGGCGCGCGAGGTCGATCTGATCGCGCAGATCGAGGACAATCTCACGCACAATCCACTTGCTGGTTTCGTGGTCGAGGGCCTGTCGCCCTACGGCATGATGACATCCACGGCGCGCAACAAGATGATGCTCAAGGCCGTGCATTGCGGCATGCCGGTGGTGCGCGTCGGTCGCGGCAACAACGAAGGCTTCACGCCAGTGCGCGACCGGTTCATCGGTGGGCGCAACCTCACATCGACCAAGGCGCGTCTGCTGCTGATGGCCTGTCTGATGCGGTTCGGTGCGCTGCCGCCGGCGGCCAATCCGGACAAGCCGACGGATGCCGAGTTGAATGCGATCCGCAAGAAGCTCGCCGATTATCAAAAGGTCTTCGACACGCATTAGGGCGTGATCCGGAAAAGTGGGAACCGGTTTTCCGAAAGATCACGCCCAAAAAGAAAAAGGCCATGAGTCATTCAACTTCAACGAAGCCATCTGATTAATCGGGACGGGACGCGGCGATGGGCCACAAGACTCTGTTCCTGACGAATCGCGGTGAGGTGCATCAGGGCGTGGCGCTGGAAGCGGCGCCGCCCGAGCTCGATGTCATTATGCGCCGTGCGCCGAGCAAGGACGAGGTGCTGGCCCTGCTGCCGGACTGTGAGTTTCTGATCAGCGAGCGGACCGGCGTGATCGACGCCGATCTGATTGCTGCCGGCAAGAAACTGCGGCTGATCCAGCGGCTCGGGTCGCAGACCTGGGACATCGATGTCGCGGCGGCAAAGAAGGCCGGCATTCCCGTCTCGGCGATGCCAGTGCGCACCTGCGTGCTGGTGGCCGAGCACATGCTGATGCTGATGCTGGGTCTCGGCAAACATATCCGCGAACTGGTCGACATCACCGACAAGGCCGGCGACTGGGGTATGCCGCCGAAGCGCTGCAACGAAAACTATTTTGCCTTCAACTGGTCGAAGCGCACCAGGATCGACGGGCTTTATCAGAGCACCGTCGGCATTCTCGGCTTTGGCGAGATCGGCACGGAGCTGGCGCGCCGGCTCAAGGGCTTCGGCTGCGAGGTGCTCTATGCCAAGCGGCGGCCGCTGCCGCGCGCCGTGGAGGAAGACCTTGGTCTCACCCATGTCTCGCGCGAGGAACTGGCGCGGCGCAGTGACTATATCGGCTGTCTGCTGCCGAACCTGCCGGAAAACAACCAGACCATCGGACGCGAGTTCTTTTCGCAGATGAAGCGCGGCGCTTATTTCGCCCATTGCGGCGCACCGGGCGTCGTGGTCGAGGACGATATGCTGCACGCTCTCGCTGACGGCCAACTCGGTGGTGGCGCGATCGATTGCTACACCTACGAGCCGCTGCGGCCGGATGATCCCATGGTGCCGGTGGCGCGGGTGCCATCCAACACTTTGATCCTGACGCCGCATGTCGCTGCCGGCACCGTTGCCGTCAGCCGCGATGAGCGGATTCCGGATTTCGCGAATATCGTGCGGATGCTGAAGGGCGAGACGATCAGCCATCGCCTGGTCTGAAGCGTGTCACGCCCGCTGTGGGGGGGTGCGGGGTACCTATGGGGCGCACCGGCCCGAAACACGCGACGGGTGTCCGAGCCGCGGGAGCATTCCCCGGCGGCGCCCGGCACGCTACGCCGTG
>JBQCFU010000242.1:0-3047 GCA_051958775.1 Pseudolabrys sp. | reverse complement strand
GCCGACGTCGCCGCCGCCTTCGTCGAGCGCGACGAGACTGGCCTCGTCAACGCAGTGCTCGACCAGCTCGCGCGACAGTTGCGCGGCGAGGAATTCGAGCGGTCGTAGCCGCCTCTGGCCCGTTGACGTGTTGGTTCTTTCGTCCTCATCCTGAGGAGTCCGCCGAGGCCCGAAGGGCGAGGCGGCGTCTCGAAGGATGGGGACGCGGCATGTCCGAAGGAGCCACGCTGTACATCTTGCGGTGTGCCGATCAGAGCTACTACGTCGGCACCACCCGAGGAGACCTAGAGCGCCGCGTCGCAGAACATAACGAGGGGACCTTCGGCGGTTACACGACGTCGCGGCGTCCAGTGACGTTACTGTTCTCGCAGCATTTCAGCGTCATTACCGATGCCATTGCAGCGGAGAGGCAGATCAAAGGCTGGTCACGCGCCAAGAAAGAGGCGCTGGTCGTAGGGAAATTTGATCGGTTGCCTAATCTCTCGCAGCGTGGCTTTCATCCTTCGAGACGCCCGGCTGTGCCGGGCTCCTCAGGATGAGGTCTTAGAGTTGGTGACAAGGTTGTCGAGCACCTCCGCCGAAGACGATTTCATCGCCCGGCATTTCAAGCCGCTGGCGACAGCATCCGGCGCGCTCGGGCTGACCGACGATGCGGCGTTCTACACGCCGCCGCCGGGCCACGATCTCGTTCTGACCAAGGACGCGCTGGTCGCCGGCGTGCATTTTTTCGCCGACGATCCGGCCGATCGCGTCGCGCGCAAGGCGCTGCGGGTCAATCTGTCGGATCTCGCGGCGAAGGGAGCGGCGCCGGCGGGCTTTCTGCTGGCGCTCGCGCTACCGCCGGACACGGGAGAGGATTGGGTCGCGGCGTTCGCGCGCGGACTCGGCCACGACATCACGCATTACAACTGCCCGCTGTTCGGCGGCGACACGGTGCGTACGCCGGGACCGGTGACGATCTCGATTACTGCGTTCGGCCTCGTGCCGTCCGGCTGCATGGTGCGGCGTTTCGGTGCCAGGCCAGGTGACCGTGTCATGGTGAGCGGCACGATCGGCGATGCGTCACTGGCGCTGCGCGTGCGGCGGAATGCAATGAGCGTGCCCGAAAGCGCGGAGCAATATCTGCGCGAGCGCTATCAACTCCCGCAGCCGCGCACGGCGCTCGCCGCGGCGGTGCGCGAGCATGCGACAGCAGCGATGGATGTGTCGGACGGATTAGCGGGCGATCTCGCCAAGCTATGCCGCGTCTCCGCCGTATCAGCGCGCATCGCGCTTGCCGATGTGCCGCTGTCGGATGCCGCGCGCACTGTGATCGCGCACGATCAAGCGTTGCTGCAAATCGCCTGCACTGGTGGCGATGACTACGAGATCGTCTGCACGGTGCCCCCGGCGCAGATGCCTGCATTCCGCGCCTTAGCCGCAGCAGCGGCCGTGCCGGTGAGCGAGATCGGTGAAATCATTGCGGGCGACGATGCGCCGCAGTTTCTGGATGCTAGTGATCAGCCTGTGCAATGGCACCGATTGTCGTTTAGTCATTTCTGATAACCGGCGCTGCGATTATAATCGCTAAAGTAGTGTTCGCGTTCTTCTTCTATCGATGCGACATGCAGGATTGACGTTGTGCGGTTCCGTTAATGGAACGATTTTCCGCTCACATTGTTATCTAAACCGTGGACGCGCTTGCATGCGCGAGCGGGGTCGATTTGATGTTGAAGTGGGGGAAGATCGCAGTTTCTGCGATCGCGATGGCCGGCGTTGCCTGGTTTGTCTTCCTTCGCTCGGATTTTAGTTTCTCTCTCGAGACATTTGCGAAGATTTCGCACACATATCTTATCCTTGCGTTTATCACGACAATCATTGCCGCTCTGATTGCCAGTTTGCGGCTGTTCATCACGGCGCGAATCTTCGGGTACCGCATTTCATTTCCACAATCGGTCGCCGCGCTGAGTTTGGGGCAGATCGGCGGCGCGTTGTTCTTTCAACTGGCCGGACAGTTGATGGCGCGCAGTGCCTGGCTCTCCAGATTTCAGGTCCCCGTCTCCGGAACGCTCGTCATCACCGGTTACGAGAGGTTGTCCGCTCTTGTCGCTTCACTGATGATGGCGGGCGGCGGCGCACTCTATTTGTTTGGCGGTCTCACATTTCAGTCCAGCAATGCGAGTACCGATCCCATCAGACTTGTCGTCGGATTGATCTTGGCTGCGGCTTTCGGTGCCTGGTTCGCCTGGGGGCGTCTCGCCTGGACCGAAATTCGCCAGATCAAGCCGAAACACATCGTTCAATTTGCGATCAATGTTATTGCTTCGCTCGTCGCGCAAAGCGCGACCATGGCGGTGTATGTTATGCTCGCGAAGGCTCTCAATCCGAGCCTGAATTTCTTCGCTTTGATTGCGGCCAGCACGCTCGTGATGTTCGCAGCTAGTATCCCCATCAGTTTTGCCGGATGGGGTGTGCGTGAGCTCAGCGCGGTCGCCGCATTGGGTTTTATCGGGCTCTCCGCCGACGCGGCCTTTGTCGTAGCCGTGATGGTCGGTGCCATGTCTCTTCTGGCTGTGGCATTATTGTCGCTGACTGCGTTATGGCCAGCGCGCGCGTCGTTGCCCGAATTGATCGAGCAGCCCCACCGAATCGATTACTCGACGTTTATCAACACGTTCATCGCTATTGCTGCGCCCACGGCGATCTTGTTTCAGATATTCCTGCCTGCGAGCGGGAGAGAGATCAATGTTAATCTCGCTGATCCGATCGCGCTTCTGGGCGGGGCATTGTTTGTAGCCCATTGCCTTGCTGGCCAATACCCGCAATGGAAACTGGATCGCCTGTTGCTGCATCTTGCGGCATGCACTGCCGTATTGGCGTTGTCATATGTGATCGGCCTGCTGTCGTTTGGCTGGTCCGACTGGGCCTTCACCAACAAGTTCCTTGGATGGTTTGTTTTGCTGGCGTACGCCGCCACCGGTGCGCTCATTGCTCATCAGGTCAAAGAGGGGCATGCGCTGCTTGTTGCCACCATGGTGGCAACAAGCAGCGCATGCCCCTCTTTGACC
>JBQCFU010000241.1:0-5355 GCA_051958775.1 Pseudolabrys sp. | reverse complement strand
GATCACGCCGAACACGGCGGAAAGCAGAAAGCCTTCAACGGTCGCAACCGTGGTCGGGATTGCTTGCTGCAGCAGCGTCGGCCAGTCGGTCCACAGCGTGACCAGCACGTCTTCCGGCTTCGGGATCTGATACGGCGGAATGCGGAACACTCGGATCGTCACGTCCCACAGCACGACCAGAAACACGAGAAACAGAACCGGCCGCAGCCACGCGGCGTTCAGCACCGAAGCCACGCGCGCGAGAGCGGACGGACTGGGAGGCGGATTGGCAGCCATACATGTTCCTCCGGGCGGCATGTGATCTTGCAGCGGCAACCCGATCGAGCTCGCACCCAAAGCTTATCACCTTGGCGCGCTCGTCGGGTCCGTTGTCGTCTGCGCCGTCATTTGCGACCGGCGCCAATCACACCCCGCCGTCTGTGCGGCGTTTTAACTCACTGGTTAAATTCTAGGAGCTTTGCCACCCCGGGGTCAAGCGCGTCGGCGCGCGGCTCCAGCGCGGCACGGAACAGCTCCTTGATGTGATCCAGCCGCGCCGATTTTGCAGCGGAATCAAGCATATCCGCGCCGAAAATAACGGTGAGCGTGTGACTGTTCGACAAATAGAACCAGCAGAGGCTGGCGACCGAGATGTATAATTGTACCGGGTCGATGCCTTTACGCAGCGTGCCCTCGGCCTCGCCACGCCGCAGGATCGCGCGGATCATGCCGACGAACGGCGAGTGCAGATCCTTGATGCTACGCGAACGGCGGAGGAACGCGCCACGATTGAGATTTTCCGTGGAGAGCAGCGCCAGAAATTCCGGATGATCGAGATAATACTGCCAGGTGAACTCCAGCAGCCGCACCACCGCGTCGATCGGCGCCAGCGCCTCCAGGTTCAATTCACGCTCGGCGGCGCGGATGCTTTCGTAGGTGCCGACCAGCACTTCGAGATAAAGGTCCTCCTTGTTGCCGACATGATAGTACAGCCTGCGCTTGTTGGCGCCGGCGACCCGCGCGATCCGATCGATGCGCGCACCGCTCAACCCGTGATTGGCGAACTCCGCCGTCGCCGCTTCGAGGATGCGCTTGCGCATGCCTTCGGGATCGCGCTGCCAGCCCACGCGTTTTGCTGACGTGCGGCCGCGCCGCGGCGCGGCCTTGCGCACCGAAGCCTTCGGCTTTTTTTTGGTTTTGTCGGCGCTCATCCGAAATCTCGTCGTTGCGGGCGGCAGCACCTTAGCCCAGCAAGCTGCGACGAGATAGCGCGCCGTTCAAACCTGCAGATAACGCTGGCGGATGCTGTCGTCGGCGGTGAGCGCGGCCGAGGTCCCGGACCAGACCACATAGCCCTTCTCGATCACCACATGGCGATCGGCGAGTTTCAACAATGCGTCGAGATGCTTGTCGACCAGCAGGATCGACTGCCCTTCTGCCTTGAGCTGCGCGAGACAGTTCCAGATCTCGTTGCGGATCAGCGGCGCAAGGCCCTCGGTCGCTTCGTCGAGGATCAGAAGTTTCGGATTGGTCATCAGCGCACGGCCGACTGCGAGCATCTGCTGCTCACCGCCCGAGAGCTGGCCGCCGAGACTGGCGCGCCGCTCGGCAAGTTTCGGGAACAAGGCGTAGACCGTCTCGCGGGTCCAGCGTGCAGGCAATCCACGTGCCTTGCCACGCGCCGCTGCCGTGGCGATGAGGTTTTCGTCGCCCGTCAGCGTCGGGAAAATCTGCCGCCCTTCCGGCACCAGGCCGATGCCGGCCTGCGCCACGCGATACGGCGGCAGGCCGGTGAGGGACACGCCGTTGAACACCGCGCGGCCGCCACGCGCCGGCAGCAAACCCATCAATGTGCTGATCGTCGTGGTCTTACCCATGCCGTTACGGCCGAGCATGGTGACGATCTCGCCGTCACCGACGGTGAAGCTGATGTCGAACAGCACCTGTGCGGGACCGTAGCCTGCCTGCAATGTCTCGAGGGTCAGCATGGCAATCGTCCCTTACGCCATCTCGTCGCCGAGAGAGGCCGCAACCACCTGCGGATTGCCGCGCACTTCATCCGGCGTGCCGCAGGCGAGCACACGACCATAGATCAGCACGGAAATCCGGTCTGCCAACGCGAACACCGCGTTCATGTCGTGCTCGACCAGCACCATGGGGAAGCGGCCCTTGAGCCGCTGCATCAGCGCAATCAGCCGCTCGGATTCATCGCGGCCGGTGCCGGCCATCGGTTCGTCGAGCAGCAACAGTTTCGGCTCCATCGCCAGCGCGATGGCGAGTTCGAGCGCGCGCGTCTCGCCGTGCGAGAGATAGCCGGCGAGCACCTTGGCACGCGGCGCAAGCCCGACTTCAGTCAATGCCGCCATCGCTTGGTCATTCAGCGCGGTTTCACCAGCCACGTTGCCGGTGAAACGGAAGCTCGAACCGTGCCGTGCCTGCGCCGCCAGAGCGACATTCTCCAGCACCGAGAAACCGGGCAGGATCGAATTGATCTGGAACGAGCGCGCGAGACCGCGCGCAGCGCGTTCATAGACCGGCAGCGCGGTGACATCGTCCCCGGAGAACAGGATGCGGCCGCTGTCGGGCGCCAGCAGGCCGGAGATCTGGTTGATCAGCGTGGTCTTGCCGGCGCCGTTCGGACCGATCACCGCATGTAGTTCGCCCGGCTGCACGGTCAGATCGACGTTATCGGTGACGCGCAGGCCGCCGAAGTTCTTGCTCAACCCTTCGAGCCGCAGCGCGGGAGTCATGACCTGATCATTCATGGCGCCCGCTCCGGTTCGTCATGTCGCGCAACTGCGCGATGATGCCGCCGAGGCCGCGCGGGAAGAACAGGATCAGCAGAACCAGCAACGGACCGAAGATCACCTTCCAGTGCTCGGTCAGGTTCGACAGCCATTCCTCACTGACAAGAAACACGATGGTGCCGAGGATTGCGCCGTAGAGCGAACCCATGCCGCCCATGACCAGCATGATGATGAGCTCGCCGGAGCGTTGCCACGACATGTAAGCCGGGCTGACGAACTCGGTCGCATTGGCGAGCAGGAAGCCGGACAGACCGCCGAGCATGCCGGCGATTACATAGGCCATCAATTGATAGCGGAACACCGGATAGCCGAGCGTCTCCATCCGCACCGGGTTATCCTTGGTGCCGCGCAATACCCGACCGAACCGCGACGCGACGATGGCGCGGCACAAGACGAACACGCCGATCAACGCCGCCAGCACGACGTAATAGAAGACGAAGTCGCTGCGGAACAGATCGAGCCCGAAGACGGTGCTGCGCGACGACAGCGTCAATCCGACGTCGCCGCCGTAGGGCGCGAGCGAGCTCGCGGTGAAATAGACCATCTGGCTGAACGCCAGCGTGATCAAGATGAAATAGACCCCGCGCGTGCGCAGGATGACGAGGCCCGTGAGCCACGCGAACAACGCCGACACCGCAAGCGCAGCCGGCAGCGCAATCAGCGTATCGCCGATCCCGTGCGAGGCGAGGATGCCCGCCGCATAAGCGCCGAGGCCGATGAAAGCCGCGTGACCGAACGAGATCATCGCGCCGTAACCGACCAGGAGATCGAGCGCGATCGCGGCGATGGCGACGATCATCACCCGTGTCGCGATGCTGAGGATGTAGCTCTCGGTGCCGAGGCCGGCGAACGGCACCACGGCGAAACCAAGGAAGATCACCGCCGGGATGACGAGGCCGGTGAACGAACGCCAGTTGGCGACCTCGGCCAATGTCACCGCGGCATTGGTCGCGGAGGCGCCATCGCGGCGCCCCTTGGCGGGGAACAGGCCGGCCGGGCGCGCATAAAGCACCACCGCCATCAACAGATAGATCAGCATCGAGGCAAGCGCCGGACCAACGGTGCGCGCCGACGACGGCCCCATGAACAAGCGCAGGATATCGACCGCGAACGAGCGGCCGAGCGTATCGACCAGACCGATCAGCAAGGCGGCGACGAACGCGCCGCGGATCGAACCAATGCCGCCGATCACGATCACCACGAAGGCGAGGATCAGCACGGTGTCGCCCATGCCCGGCTCGACCGACAGGATCGGCGCGATCATGATGCCGGCAAAACCGGCGAGCATCGCGCCGAAGCCGAACACCACCATGAACAGCCGGCGGATATTGACACCGAGCGCCGACACCATCGGCGCATTGGTGGCGCCGGCGCGCACCAGCATGCCGGTGCGGGTGTAGGTGACGAGCACGTAGAGCAGCGCGGCCACGGCAAGGCCCGTGGCGATGATGACGACCCGCCACATCGGATAGAGTTGGCCGGTCGGCAGCATCAGCATGCCGGATAGCGCTTCCGGCATCGGCAGGGTCAGCGGCGCCGCGCCCCAGAGGAGCTTCACGCCGCTGTTGAGAAACAGGATGATGCCGAAAGTCGCGATCACATGATCGAGATGGTTACGCCGGTATAAATGCCGGAAGATCGCGAATTCCAGCACCAGCCCGAAGGCGAGCGCGACGACGAGCGCAAGCAGCAGCGCTGCGATGAAGCTGCCGGTCATGGCGTAGAACATGACGGCGAGATAAGCGCCCAGCATGTACTGCACGCCGTGCGCGAGGTTGATGAAATCCATCACCCCGAACACCAGCGTCAGGCCCGCCGCGATCAGAAACAGCAGGACACCGAGCTGCAGCCCGTTGAGAAGCTGAACGACGAAAAGAGAAAGGGACATATCGGAAGCTGCGCCGTCACCCGGAGATGCCCGTCACAGGCGGGTCTCCAAAGGCGACGGCCCTGCTCTCGCCCATCATCCTGTGAGGTACAGCGCGATGCGCCTCACACCCTCAGGATGACGGCAGAGAGCGATGCCTCACTTCATCTTGCAGTCCTTGACGTGCGGATCGGCGTAATCCGAGAACACCTTCTGCACGATCTCGGTCTGGTACTTGCCGTCGGCGCGCTTCGCCACCTTCACCTGATAGAAATCCTGGATCGGGTAGTGGTTGGTGTTGAACTTGAACGGCCCACGCGGCGACTTGAAATCCGCCTTCATCAGCGCGGCGCGCAGCGCGTCCTTGTTCTTGGTGTCGCCCTTGGTCTGCTTCAGCGCACTGTCGATCAACAGCGCCGCGTCGTAGCCCTGCATCGCGTAGCCGCCGGGCACCGCGCCGTATTCCTTCTCGTAAGCCGCGACGAACGCCTTGTTCTGCGGATTGTCGAGATTCGGGGCCCAGTTCGCGCCGCCGAAAAAGCCGAGCGCGGCATCCTGCTGCGCCGGCAGCGTCGACTCGTCGACGGTGAAGGCGGACAGGAACGCCATCTTGTCAGCGAGGCCGGCCTGACGGAACTGCTTGACGAAGTTCACGCCCATGCCGCCCGGCAGGAACACGAACACCGCGTCCGGCTTGGCGGC
>JBQCFU010000240.1:0-3728 GCA_051958775.1 Pseudolabrys sp. | reverse complement strand
GGCCGCCCACTTTGTGCAAAAACCCCTCCAAAGTCGGGTTTCGCCGGGGCAAGTCCAGGCAGATGGCCGGGGGAAGCCTCCGGGCCGCCCTTGTCAAATGACCGGCCGCCCGGCAAAGGAGGCCCGGGCCGGCTCGCAGGTAGCCTGGTCCATCCTGGACGCAGCCCCGAGGGTTCCATGCTTCGCTGGTTTCACAAGCTGATGCCGAAGGAAGAGCGTTTCTTCGACCTCTTCGCGAAGCATGCCGAGGTCATCAGCGCCGGCGCGGTGGCGCTGCGGGCGATGCTCGAAGGCGGCGACGCGGTTCCGGTGCAGTACAAGCTGGTGATGGACCGCGAGCACGACGCCGACAACGTCACCCGCGACATCCTGATCGCGGTGCGCCGCTCCTTCATCACGCCGTTCGACCGCTCCAACATCAAGGACCTGACCCAGTCGATGGATAACTCCATCGACCAGATGCAGAAGACCGCCAAAGCGGTGATGGTGTTCAAGCTGCGCGAGTTCACGCCGCAGATGAAGGCGATGGCCGACGACATCGTGCAGTGCGCCGAACTGGTGCAGAAGGCGGTGCCACTGCTGCGCTCGATCAGCGCCGAGGCGGTGCATGTCAGCAAACTCGCCGAGCAGATTTCCCAGATCGAAGGCCGCGCCGACGAGCGGCACGACAACGGGCTGAAGGAATTGTTCGAGCAATACGGTTCGAACAATCCGATGGCCTTCATCACCGGCAACGAAGTCTACGATCACCTGGAAAAGGTCGTCGACCGCTTCGACGACGTCGCCAATATCATGCAAGGCATTGTGCTCGAGCACGTCTGACCGGCAAGGCCATCCATGGACGCCCTCGTGCTCAGCTTCCCGCTGCTGGTCGGCCTGATCGGGGTCGCTCTGCTGTTCGACTTCCTCAACGGGTTGCACGACGCCGCCAATTCGATCGCGACCATTGTCTCGACGCGCGTACTGCGTCCGCAATATGCGGTGGCCTGGGCGGCGTTCTTCAACTTCATCGCCTTCCTGTTTTTCGGCCTGCATGTGGCGCAGACCATCGGCACCGGCATCGTCGCGCCGGACGTGGTGACGCCGCACGTGATCTTCGGCGCGCTGATGGGCGCGATCGCCTGGAACCTGATCACCTGGGGGCTCGGGATTCCATCGTCGAGTTCGCACGCGCTGGTCGGCGGCCTAGTCGGCGCGGGCATCGCTAAGGCCGGTTTCGGCGTCATCGTCTGGCACGGCCTGTTGCCGACGATCCTCGCCATCTTCGCTTCGCCGATGGTCGGCTTCCTGCTTGGCCTGATGCTGATCCTGCTGTTGTCGTGGCT
Organism: Pseudolabrys sp.; assembly: GCA_051958775.1. Classification (GTDB taxonomy): domain Bacteria; phylum Pseudomonadota; class Alphaproteobacteria; order Rhizobiales; family Xanthobacteraceae; genus Pseudolabrys. Next base: position 2,403 of record JBQCFU010000240.1, on the reverse strand, counting down.
GTTCATCCGCTCGACGCCGTTCGCGGTCGACAGCAATTTCCGCCGGCTGCAATTCGTCTCCGCGTCGCTGTATTCGCTCGGCCACGGCGGCAACGACGCGCAGAAGACCATGGGCATCATCGCCGTGCTGCTCTACTCGCAGGGCTATCTCAACGGCGAATTCCATGTGCCGTTCTGGGTGGTGATCTCTTGCCAGGCGGCGATGGCGTTCGGCACGCTGTTTGGCGGCTGGCGCATCGTCAAAACCATGGGCTCGCGCATCACCCGGCTGACGCCGATGCAGGGCTTCTGCGCCGAAACCGGCGGCGCCATCACGCTGTTCGGGGCGACCTGGCTCGGCATTCCGGTGTCGACCACGCACACCATCACCGGCGCGATCATAGGCGTCGGGTCGGCGCGCCGCGCCTCGGCGGTGCGCTGGAACGTTGCCAGCAACATCGTCGTCGCCTGGTTTGTGACGATCCCGGCGTCAGGCGCGCTTGCCGCGCTGTTCTACTGGCTGTCGTCGCTGTTCGGGTAAGCGCTTACGCCGCGACGTCGCGCAGGAAGTCTTCCAGTTCGCGGCGCAGATCGGTTGCCGCCTGACGGACTACGTCGGATGCATCGAGCACGGTGCGTGCCGAGCGCTGCGTTTCCGCCGTCGCATTCGCCACTTCACCCAGCACGGCCGCGGCGGTCTTGCTGCCGTCGGCGGCGCCGAGCACGTTCTGCGCGATCTCGCGGGTGGCGGCGCTCTGCTGCACCACCGCGTTGGCCACTGTCGAGGTGCAGGTGTCGATTTCCTGCATCCGCGCAGCGATGCGGCCGATGCCTTGAACCGCATGGGCGGTCGAGCTTTGCACCGCGGCGATCTGCGCGGCGATGCTTTCGGTCGCTTTCGCGGTCTGCACCGCCAGCGATTTCACTTCGGACGCGACCACCGCGAAGCCGCGACCGGCCTCGCCGGCGCGCGCCGCTTCAATGGTGGCATTGAGCGCCAGCAGATTGGTCTGTTCGGCGATGGCGCGGATCAGCTTGATCACGTCGCCGATTTCGTTGGCGGTGCGTGCCAGCACATCGATCTGCTGATGTGTGCCGTGCGCCTCACCGACGGCGGTGCGGACCACATTGCCGGCATGCGCGAGCTGCTGATCGATCTCGCCGATCGAGGAGTTCAGTTCGTCGGTCGCCGCCGCCGCGGTTTCGACATTGGTCGAGGCCTCGTGCGAATTCTGCGCCGCCGTGTCGGCGCGCTGAGAGGTTTGTTCCGACACGTCGAGCAGCCGCTCGGCGCTGCCACGCATCGAGGTGGTGCTCTCGGCCATCGCGCCGAGCAGGGCTTCGATCCGCGAACGGAATTGTGTCATCGCGCCGTCCATGCGGTCGCGCCGGGTTTTCGCGTCCTGCACGGCGGCGCGCTCGCGCGCGGCACGCCGCCGCTCGGTGATGTCCTCGTGCGTCGACACCCAGCCGCCGGCCGGCAACGGGCGGTTGCGCATCGCCACCAGCCGTCCGTCGCTCAGCACCGCTTCGCTGTTGAGCATCTTGCCGGCGCCGATTGCCGCAGCGAGTTCGCGCTGATAGGCGGCAGCGTCCCCGGTGAACGAACCGACGGCGCGGCGCAACGCCATAAGCTCCGTCAGCGTGATGCCCGGCTTCACCTGCTGCGACGACAGGCCGTACATGCGGATGAATTCGGCGTTGCAGAACAACAGCCGTTCTTCCGCATCGAACATGCACAGGCCCTGCGACAGATGGTCGATCGCCGTGCGGATGCGCAGCGCTTCAAGACTGATGGCGTGCCGGATCAGGGCACTGGCGGTGCCGGCGGCGAGAAGGCCCACGACCAGCGCGCCGAGGACGGTGACCCGGATATTGCCGTCGTCCCACTGGTCGAGCGCGAGATAGGCCAGACCGGCGGCAATGAATCCGGACAGGGGGATTCGCCAGTGCAACGAGGCGAGGCGGGGAAGCGGGGATAGGGCCATGGCGTCACTCACAATTCCCGAGGTCTTAGCGCGCCTAGGTTTTTTTGCGGTTAAGGAGCGGTGAAGGGGCGCCGTTAACGGAGCGTCAACCGGCTGGCGCGAGGACCTTGTCCACCATTCGGCCACGGTCCGCCGTTAGGCCCGGCCGGCATTTCGCAGGAGATTCCCAACGATGGCGGGACATTGGACGCGGTTCGCGGCTTTGGCCGGGGCCTTGATGCTGGCGGCGTGTGCCGGCCAGGAAACCCCGGTGCCGAGCGAGCCGAGCTTCTATCAGAGCATGGCCCGCCCCGGTGCCGTGCTCGACACCGCGGCCGCGGCGTCCATGGTCTCCGGCTATCGCCAGAACAACGGGCTCGATCCGGTGACCATCGATCCGGAGCTGACCCGGCTGGCGCAGGAGCAGGCGCAGGCCATGGCCAAACGCGACAAGCTC
>JBQCFU010000239.1:0-5285 GCA_051958775.1 Pseudolabrys sp. | reverse complement strand
TCCGCTGCGCCGGCGCGCATCGCCGACACGACATTGTCGATGCCGCCATGGGCGGTCTGCACGATCACCGGACTGGTGCAGCCGGCGTCGCGCATCTTCGCCAGGACGCCGAGCCCGTCGAGATCTGGCATCACCAGATCGAGCACGACGCCGTCGATGTCGTGGCCCTCAGGACCAGTCAGCAGTTTTGCCGCGACGTCGCCGCCGTCGGCGGTCAGCGTCCGGTAGCCGAAGCGCTGCACCATGGCCTCGAGCAACCGGCGCTGAACCGGATCGTCGTCGACGATGAGAATGCGAGCGGTCATGGCAAAGGCTCCTGGCGAAAGCTCCGGGCAGGCCGGTGGAAAAGGCAGCATGCATTGTGCCGAATTGGTGCAGTCTCGCCGCTCACGCTTAATGACGGCTTAAGCGTCGGCCATCCCGGTGCGCCGGTTGCGGGGCGGGGGGCGGCAGGCCATATAATTTGCCTCACCGTTTTCTCTTTTTTCCCGCACAGGTTGCATTCCATGGCCCGCGCTTCCGCCAAACGTGCCGTCAAGACCGCCAAATCCGCACCTGCCCGAGGAAAATCTGCGCCAAAGGCCGCGGCCAAAAAAGCCAAGGCGAAGACGCGTGGTCCGTCGCTGGGCGATCTGCCCGGCTGGAATCTCGCGGATCTCTATCCCGGCATCGACAGCCCGGAGCTGAAGCGCGATCTCGATCACGTCGCCGCGGAATGCGTGGCATTCGAGGCCGACTACAAGGGCAAGCTGGCGGAGCTTGCGGCCGTGCCCGGCGCGCCAGGGCTGCTCGCCGCGATCAAGCGCTACGAGGCGCTGGACGACGTGCTCGGCCGCATCGGCTCCTATGCCGGGCTCCTTTACGCCACCGACAGCACCGACCCGGTCACCGCCAAGTTCTACGGCGACATGAACGAGCGCATCACCGCCGACGTGTCGCATCTGTTGTTCTTCGATCTCGAACTCAACCGCATCGACGATGCCGTGCTCGACACGGCGATGCGCGATGGTCCGGTGGCGCATTACCGGCCGTGGCTCGAAGACGTGCGCAAGGAAAAGCCGTATCAGCTCGAGGATCGTGTCGAGCTTCTCTTCCACGAGAAGTCGGTGACCGGCCGCGCCGCCTGGAACCGGCTGTTCGACGAGACCATGGCGTCGCTGCGTTTCAAAATCGGCAAGCAGGACCTGTCGATCGAGCCGGTGCTCAATCTGCTGCAGGATCATGACGGCAAGAAGCGCAAGGCCGCGGCCGAAGCGCTTGCCGTGACGTTCAAAGCAAACCTGCGGCCGTTTACGCAGATCACCAACACGCTGGCCAAGGACAAGGAGATCTCCGACCGCTGGCGCGGCTTCAAGGATGTCGCCGATTCACGCCATCTGTCGAACCGGGTCGAACGCGAAGTGGTCGACGCGCTGGTCGACAGCGTGCGCGCCGCCTATCCGCGACTGTCGCATCGTTACTATGCGCTGAAGGCAAAATGGTACGGCAAGAAAAAGCTGCCGCATTGGGACCGCAACGCGCCGCTGCCGCAGGCATCGATGAAATCGGTGCCGTGGGGAGAAGCGCGCGCCACTGTGCTGTCGGCCTATGGCGCGTTCTCGCCGCGCATGGCGGAGATTGCCGACACTTTCTCCGAGAAGCGCTGGATCGATGCGCCGGTGCGCCCCGGCAAGCAGCCGGGCGCTTTCGCGCATCCGACCGTGCCGTCCGCGCATCCCTATGTGATGCTCAACTATCAGGGCAAGACGCGCGATGTGATGACGTTGGCGCATGAACTTGGTCACGGCGTGCATCAGGTGCTGGCGGCGCCGAACGGGCCGCTGATGGCGCCGACGCCGCTGACGCTTGCGGAAACCGCCAGCGTGTTCGGCGAGATGCTGACCTTCAAGAAGCTGCTGGCGCAGACCACGGACAAGAAGCAGCGCAAGGCGATGCTCGCGGCCAAGGTCGAAGACATGATCAACACCGTGGTGCGGCAGATCGCGTTCTATACGTTTGAGCGCAAGGTCCACACCGAGCGCCGCAAGGGCGAACTCACCACCGAGCAGATCTGCAATTTCTGGATGGAGGTGCAGGTCGAAAGCCTCGGCCCGGCGATCGAGTTGAAGCCCGGCTACGAAACGTTCTGGACCTATATCCCGCACTTCATCCATTCGCCGTTCTACGTTTACGCTTATGCGTTCGGCGATTGCCTGGTGAACTCACTCTATGCGGTCTACGAGCATGCCGATGAGGGCTTCGCTGAACGTTATCTCGACATGCTCGCCGCCGGCGGCACCAAGCATCATTCGGAACTGCTCAAGCCGTTCGGCCTCGATGCCCGCGACCCGTCGTTCTGGCAGGGGGGCCTCAGCGTCATCGAGCGGATGATCGGGGAGCTGGAGGAGATCGACCGAAAATAAGAGATTTTTTCGTTATACGGACTGTTGAACTGGTATCTCCTTCGTTATACATTCTGTATAACGAAGGAGATATTCCATGACCGTGCAGAAGAAGGTGACTGTCGATCCGCGAGGTCAGCCGGTCGGCGTCGTGCAACTCAAGAAGATCGGCAACTCGACCGGCATGATCCTGCCTAAAGAGGTGATGGCCAGGTTGAATTTGAGTGTCGGCGATACGTTCTACGCAACGGTGACGCCGGAAGGGGGGCTGCGCCTTACGCCGCATGATCCGAAGTTCGAGAAGGCGATGGCGGTCGCCCGTCGCGGCATGAAAATCTATCGCAACGCTTTGGCTGAGCTCGCCAAATAAAGCCGTGCCGCCATGTCCGAGGACACGGAGATCGAGTGGCTGACGGTCGAGATGATCGTCGCCATTCATGACGAGCAGCTTGCGGTTCACGGCGGGCCGAGCGGCATCCGCGATAGCGGCGCGCTCGAATCCGCTCTCGATCGTCCGCGAAATGAATGGGCTTACGAGCAGGCGGAGTTGCCCGAACTCGCGGCTGCCTACGCTTACGGCATGGCGAAGAACCATCCTTTTGTGGATGGCAACAAGAGAACCGCGCTGCTCGCTCTGTATACGTTCCTCGGCATCAACGACGTTGATTTCATCGTTCCGGAAGCGGACGCAGCGGCCATGATCCTCGCGCTCGCCGCCGGGGAAGTGAGCGAGGAAAACCTCACGCGCTGGATCCGAGACAACTGGCCGGCGGATCAGAAGCAGGAACGCTGATGCGCGCCGTCTGGCTCGAAGCGGCACTGAATGGACCGTGGGGGCGCGACCGCCAGCCGGATATTCCGATCACGGTGGAGGAGATCGTTGCCGACGGCATTGCCTGCGCGCAGGCCGGTGCGGCGATCATCCATCTGCATGCTTATGATGCGGCGACCGGCCGGCAGCACGACGACTGGCAGATCTATGCCCGCATCATCGATGGTATCCGCGCCGCTTGCGACGCGATCGTCTATCCGACGATCCCGATCGCCGGCTCAGGCTTTGCCGGTGCGCTGACGCTGACGCCGCAGCAGCGCTACGCGCATTTGGCCGAACTCGCGAAGCGCGGTCTCGTTGAGTGGGCGGTGGTTGATCCCGGCTCGGTGAACATCGCGCGGTTCGACGCGCTGGCGCAACGCGCGCCGGGCTTCGTCTATCAGAACCCGGATGAGCATATCCTCGAAGGTCTGCGCATCTGCGCCGCGCATCACGTGCGGCCGAGCTATGCGATCTATGAGCCGGGTTTCACGCGCATGGGTGCGGCGCTGGCAAAAGCCCATTCCGGTCTGCAACAGCCGGTCTATCGCTTCATGTTTTCAGAGCAGTTTGCGTTCGGCTTTCCGCCGCGCGCCGTGCACCTCGACGCGCATCTCGCCCTGCTGCGGGAAACCGCGTCGGAGACGCCGTGGATGATCGCCGGTCTCGGCGTCGATCTGCGTGGGCTCATCCCGGCCGCGGTGGAGCAGGGCGGGCACGTGCGGGTCGGACTCGAGGACAGGCTGCTCGGTGGACGTACGACCAATGCCGCGCTGGTCAAAGAGGCAGCGCGGCTGATCGCCGCGGCAGGAGGTCGCCTCGCCACCGCAACCGAGGTGCGGGCCGCCTGCGCCGCTGCCGATCTGGCGGCGGCTTCACCCGCAGCCTAAATGTCCCCCATGCCCACCGACCGCGACCCCGAAAAGAACCGTCTCACCGCCCGCGCCAAACGTTATGCGCGCGTCGGTGTCAATGTCGGCGGCGTCGCTGCGCGTGTCGCGGCGAAGAAGGCGCTCGGCCGCAAGCTCGATCATGGCCGCGATGCGTTCGATCTCGCGGCGGCGTTGGGCGGCCTGAAGGGGCCGATCATGAAGGTCGCGCAACTGCTCGCGACCATTCCCGATGCGGTGCCGGCGGAATACGCCAATGAGTTGATGAAGCTGCAGAGCCAGGCGCCGCCCATGGGCTGGCATTTCGTGCGCCGGCGGATGGGGGCCGAACTTGGCGCCGACTGGCAATCGAAGTTCAAAAGCTTCGAACATGAGCCGGCGGCTGCGGCGTCGCTGGGGCAGGTGCATCGCGCGGTGGCGCTCACTGGCGAGCCCTTGGCCTGCAAGCTGCAATATCCGGATATGCAGTCGGCGGTCGAAGCGGATCTGCAGCAGCTATCATGGCTGTTGAGCCTGCGCCGCCGCTTCGACGGTGCGATCGACACCAGCCAGATCGCCGAAGAAATCGGCGAACGCCTGCGCGAAGAACTCGACTACCGCCGCGAAGCGAAGCACGTCGCGCTCTATCGCGCGATGCTGAAGGACGAGCCGCGCGTGCGCGTGCCGCAGGTGTGGCCGGAACTGTCGACCGGGCGGCTGCTCACCCTCGACTGGCTCGAGGGGAGGAAGCTGCTCGACCATAAGGACGATCCGCTGGCGGTGCGCAATCGTCTGGCGGAAGCGATGTTCACGGCGTGGTGGCTGCCGTTCAGCCAGTACGGCGTGATCCATGGCGACCCGCATCTCGGCAATTATTCGGTGTTCGACACGAAAGGGAAGCCGGCCGGGATCAATCTGCTCGACTATGGCTGCATCCGCATTTTCCCGCCGAGCTTCGTCGGTGGCGTGGTCGATCTCTATCACGGACTCGAGCGCGGCGATGATGACTTGATCGTCAATGCCTACGAGACCTGGGGCTTCCGCAATCTGTCACGCGATCTGATCGACGTGCTCAACATCTGGGCCAAGTTCATCTACGGCCCGCTGCTCGATGATCGCGTGCGCACCATCGCCGACAAGGTCAGCCCCGGCGAATACGGGAGGCGCGAGGCCTACACCGTCCACCAGGAGCTCAAGCGCAAGGGGCCGGTGACGGTGCCGCAG
>JBQCFU010000238.1:0-3702 GCA_051958775.1 Pseudolabrys sp. | reverse complement strand
GCGCGCACACTTGCGGGATCATGTCCCGTGTGCCGGCTCAAACTTCGGACTGGGGCGACCTCGCGCTGGAGCGTGAGGCGGCAAGCGCCGGATATGCGCTGGCCTGTTCTTTCTCGTCATCGGACGAATTCTACGCCGACATCATCCACGAGCGCCGCGCTGCCGGCGTCTACGGTGTGCCGTGGTATCGCACACCCGCCGCGGCGGTCTGCGCCGGCGTGGTCGTGCTCGCGCTCGCACTGCTGCTGATCTGATCGCCCCGGAAATAAAACGAGGCGCCCTTGCGGGCGCCCCGTGATGACTGACTGTCTCGCGCGAACTCTTCGTGCGATCAGCCGGAATAGTACATGTCGTATTCGACCGGATGCGGTGTCTGGTCGAAGCGTACGACTTCGGTCATCTTCAGCTCGATATAGCTGTCGATGAAATCGTCGTCGAACACGCCGCCGGCCTTGAGGAACTCGCGATCCTTGTCGAGGCTCTCGAGCGCTTCACGCAGCGAACCGCAGACCGTCGGGATCTTCTTCAGCTCGGCGCGCGGCAGGTCGTAGAGATCCTTGTCCATCGCATCGCCGGGGTGGAGCTTGTTCTTGATGCCGTCGAGACCGGCCATCAGCAGCGCGGCGAAGCAGAGATAAGGATTCGCCAGCGGATCCGGGAAGCGGACCTCGACGCGCTTGGCCTTCGGGTTGGTGGTGTACGGAATGCGGCAGGACGCCGAACGGTTGCGCGCCGAATAGGCGAGCAGCACCGGCGCCTCGAAGCCCGGCACCAGACGCTTGTAGGAGTTGGTGGTCGGGTTGGTGAAGGCGTTGATCGCCTTTGCGTGCTTGATCACGCCGGCGATGTAGGAGAGGCAGGTCTCCGACAGGTCGGCATATTTGTTGCCGGCGAAGACCGGCTTGCCGTCCTTCCAGATCGACTGGTGGCAGTGCATGCCCGAGCCGTTGTCGCCATAGATCGGCTTCGGCATGAAGGTCGCGGTCTTGCCGTAGATATGCGCGACCTGATGCACGCAGTACTTATAGACCTGCATCTGGTCGGCCATGTAGGTGAGTTGCGCGAACTTCAGACCGAGTTCGTGCTGTGCCGACGCGACTTCGTGGTGGTGCTTTTCCACCTTGGCGCCCATGCGCGCCATGGCGCCGAGCATTTCCGAACGCATGTCCTGCGCCGAATCCATCGGCGGCACCGGGAAGTAGCCGCCCTTCATCTTGATGCGGTGGCCGAGATTGCCGCCTTCGTAGTCGGTGTCCGAGTTGGTCGGCAGTTCGACCGAGTCGAGCTTGAAGCTGACGTTGTACGGATCGGACTTGTACTTCACGTCGTCGAACACGAAGAACTCGGCTTCCGGACCGACATAGATGGTGTCGCCGACGCCCATCTGCTTCACCATCGCTTCCGCCTTCTTGGCGATCGAGCGCGGGTCGCGGTTGTAAGGCTCGCCGGTGGTCGGCTCGAGCACGTCGCACACCAGCACCATCGTCGTTTCCGCGAAGAACGGATCGATGCAGGCGGTGGCCGGGTCGGGCATCAGCTGCATGTCGGATTCATTGATCGCCTTCCAGCCGGCGATCGACGAACCGTCGAACGCCTGGCCTTCGGCGAAGGTCTCTTCTTCGATCATGCCGACGTCGAACGTGACGTGCTGCCACTTGCCGCGCGGGTCGGTGAAGCGCAGGTCGACGTATTTCACGTCGTTGTCCTTGATCATTTTCATCACGTCTTTAGGCGTCGTCATCGTCACGGTCCCTGTTCTTGAATGGGGGAGAGCTGAAGATTGTTGGAAGGAAGAAAAAGAAGCTGTCCGTTAGATCGCGTCCATGCCGGACTCGCCGGTTCTGATCCGGATCGCCTCTTCGATATTGGAAACGAAAATCTTGCCGTCGCCGATGCGGCCGGTTTGCGCCGCGCGGCGGATCGCCTCGACGGCCTTGTCGACCATCGCGTCGCCCAGAACGATCTCGATCTTCACCTTGGGAAGGAAGTCGACCACGTATTCGGCGCCGCGATAGAGCTCGGTGTGGCCCTTCTGCCGGCCGAAGCCCTTGGCCTCGGTCACCGTGATCCCCTGCAGGCCGACCTCCTGCAAAGCTTCTTTCACTTCATCGAGCTTGAACGGCTTGATGACTGCCTCGATTTTTGTCATCGATGTCCTTCCCATGCACGTCTGGTGGGCGCGTCTGCCGAGCCGGCGCGCCGTCGCGTGATAAGCACGTCCCGTGCCAACTGCTTGCGCCCCAAAAAGCCTTCCGGATCAGCACATTGGCATATCGGCGCGCGATGCGCATGCGGCTGCCGCTTTTTTGGTGCCCGTTTAATGTTCAATCTGCCGATTTTTTAGCCGCTCGGAGTTGCGCCCAGGTGCGGGCCGTCGCCGTGATAGGAAGACGTCCGCGGACATGGGATCATCGGCACATGATGGAGCTGCTTTCGACGGCCGAGATGGCGCGGGCCGATCAACTGACGATCGCCGCCGGAACGCCGGGGCTGGTGCTGATGGAGCGCGCCGGGGCGGCGGTGGCCGAGCGGGCGATGGCGTTGCGGTCCCACGGCCGGGTGCTGGTCCTGGCCGGACCGGGCAACATTGGCGGCGAGGGTTTTGTCGCCGCGCGTCTGTTGGCTGCGAAAGGCTATGCGGTCACGGTCCTGTCGCTCGGCGGATTACCGCGCGCCGGCGATGCGGCGGCAGCCGCGCAGCGCTGGACCGGCGTGACGCGCACCGCTCAGGGCGGCGAACTTCCGCCGTGTGACCTCAGCGTCGATGCGCTGGTCGGGGCCGGGCTGGCGCGGCCGCTCGATGGTGAGGCGGCCGCTCTGGTCAAGGCCGCGAATGCCGCCGGTGTGCCGATCCTGGCGGTCGATCTGCCGAGCGGCATTCAGGGCGATACCGGCGCGACACTCGGGGTCGCGGTCCGCGCGACCGAGACGGTAACATTCGCGCGCCGCAAGCCGGGACATCTGCTGCTTCCCGGCCGGCTGCACTGCGGCCGGGTGAGGGTCGCCGATATCGGCATTTCCGCCGGGACGATCGCGACGGTGGCGCCGTCCTGCTTCGCCAACGAGCCGGCTCTCTGGCTACATGCGCTGCCGGTGCCTGCGGCCGATGGCCACAAATACAGTCGCGGCCATGTGGTCGTCGGTTCTGGCGGGATTGCCAGCACCGGCGCGGGCCGGCTGGCGGCGCGCGGCGCGCTGCGGGCGGGCGCGGGGCTCGTCACCATCGCCAGCCCGCCGGACGCGCTGGCCGTGCAGGCCGCCGCCAATACGGCGGTGATGGTTCGTCAGATCGACGGTGCCGGCGATCTCGCGGTGCTGCTGGCGGACCGGAGAGTGACCGTGGTGGTGCTGGGGCCCGGCGCGGGGATCGGCGAGCGGCTGCGCGCGGAGGTGCGGGCGGCGCTGGCCAGCGACGCGGCGGTGGTGCTCGATGCCGACGCCATCACCAGTTTCGCCGACGAGCCGGAAGCGTTGGCGGCGGCCATCGCGGCGCGTCAGGCCCCGACGGTTCTGACGCCTCATGGCGGTGAATTCGGGCGGCTAGTCAGTCATTTAAGTAACTTTGATAAAATTATAGGTAAACTTGAACAAATGCGTTCAGCGTCCAGATACTTCAACGCAATCGTGCTGTTGAAGGGGCCGGATACGGTCGTCGCCGACCCGCGGTCCTTGCCGGATGGCCGGGCCTCGATCGCGGCCAAT
>JBQCFU010000237.1:0-3555 GCA_051958775.1 Pseudolabrys sp. | reverse complement strand
TACGGCCACCACCCAGATCGAGCTGACGTTCGACGACAATCGTCTCGCGTCGGCGCTGTTCGGGCAATATGGACAGAATCTCGCGCTGCTGGAGCGACGGCTCGGCATTGTCGCCGAACAGCGCGGCAATCAGGTTTCGATCAGTGGTTCGCGCGCCGCCTGCGAACAGGCACGACGCATCCTCGACGATCTCTATGCGCGGCTGCAGCGCGGCCAGGACATCGTCTCCGGCGATGTCGATGGTGCGATCCGGCAGGCGCTGGCGCAGGGTTCGCTGTTCGACTTCGCACCCGGCGAGCCGCGGCCGAATTTCGAAGAAATCAATCTGCGCAAGCGGCCGGTGCGCGCACGCACCGCCGCGCAGGACAACTATATCCGCACGCTCAAGCGCCACCAGCTCACCTTCGGCACCGGCCCGGCCGGCACCGGCAAGACCTGGCTCGCGGTCGCATATGCGATCCAGCTCTACGAGCGCAAGGAAGTGGACCGCATCATCTTCACGCGGCCGGCGGTGGAAGCCGGCGAACGGCTCGGCTTCCTGCCCGGCGACATGCGCGAGAAGGTCGATCCCTATCTGCGGCCGATCTTCGACGCATTGTCGGATCTGATGGACCAGCGCGTCGTCGCCCGTGCGCTGGAGGACGGCGACATCGAGATCGCGCCGCTCGCCTTTATGCGCGGCCGCACGCTGTCGAACGCCGCGATCATTCTCGACGAGGCGCAGAACACCACGTCGATGCAGATGAAGATGTTTCTCACCCGTCTCGGCGAGAACAGCCGCATGATCGTCACCGGTGATCCGACGCAGATCGATTTGCCCTCGGGACAGACGTCCGGATTGTCGGAAGCGCTGCGGCTGCTGGACGGCGTCGAAGGCATCGGCGTCGCCGCGTTCAGCGCCGAAGACGTGATCCGTCATGAACTGGTGTCGCGCATCGTCGCGGCGTACGACCGCGCCGCGCCCGATCGCGCAATGTCTGCACGCCCCATCCGCGGCAAGGAAAACCGCGACAAGGAATGAGCGGCACCGTCGACATCATAGCGAACTCGGCGCGCTGGCGCGCGCAGCCGCGTGCGAAAACTACGATCCGCACCGCCATCGATGCGGCGGCGGCCGCGACGCGCCGCAAGGGCTTCGAGGTCTCGGTGATGCTCACCCACGACCGCGCGATCCGCGTGCTCAACCGCGACTGGCGCGGCTTCGACAAGGCGACCAACGTGCTGTCGTTCCCCGCCGCGCAGCCGCCGAGCCGCAAGCAGCCGCTGCTCGGCGACATCGTCATCGCCTACGAGACCGTCGCACGCGAAGCGAAGGCGGAACACAAGGCTTTTCTGCATCACCTGTCGCATCTGGCGGTGCATGGATTTCTGCATCTCATCGGCTACGATCACGTCATGAGTCGTGAAGCCGAGACGATGGAAGCGCTCGAGCGCAAGATTCTGGCCAGGCTGGGCATCGCCGATCCCTATGCGGATTCGGAGGCGCTGCATGCCTGACCGCCCGCCCACCGACACCCCCGGACAACCTTACGAACCGCGGCATCTGCCTGTCGTCATCGGCACCGGCGATTCCGGCAATGGCGGCTGGCTGCGGCGCATCCTGCGCACGCTGTTCGGGCGCCGGCAGGAATCGACCCGCGCCGAACTCAAGGATGTGCTCGAAGCCGATGACGCCAGCGGCTTCTCGCCGATCGAGCGGACGATGCTGGCGAACATCCTCGCGCTGCGCGAACGCCGCATCAGCGACGTGCGCGTGCCGCGCGCCGACATCGTCGACGTGCAGCAGGATATCCCGCTCGGCGAACTGATCCGCGTGTTCGAAAAGGCGGAGCACTCACGCCTCGTCGTCTACAACGATACCCTCGACGATCCGATCGGCATGGTGCACATCCGCGATCTGATCGCCTTCATCACCGCGCGCGCTGCCGCGCCGTCGGCAAAGCCGAGCAAGCGCAAGAAGCCGCTGCCGGCCGGGCTCGACCTCAAGGCGGTCGATCTGGCGATGCCGCTGTCGTCGGCGAAGATCGTGCGCGAAATGCTGTTCACGCCGCCGTCGATGCGCTGCATCGACCTGCTCGCGCGGATGCAGGCGACACGCATCCATCTCGCGCTGGTGGTCGACGAATACGGCGGCACCGACGGCCTCATCTCCATCGAGGACATCGTCGAGGAGATCGTCGGCGACATCGCCGACGAACACGACGACGACGAGGCGCCTACTGTCGTCCCGCAACCCGACGGCTCGTTCCTCGCCGATGCGCGCACCAATCTGGAAGACGTGACGCGCGTGGTCGGCCCCGACTTCGATCCCGGCGAGACCGCCGAGGAAGTCGACACGCTCGGCGGCTATCTCACCGCCCGCGCCGGCCGCGTGCCGGTGCGTGGCGAGATCGTGCCCGGCCCTGAACAATTCGAGATCGAGGTGGTCGATGCCGATCCGCGCCGCGTCAAGCGCGCGCGCATCTATCGGCTGAAGGACCGCCGCAACGCGGCCGAACGCCGCCGCGAGCCGGACGCCGTGCTCGCCGGCGTCGCACCGCCGCAACCCTTCGACGACAGTACCCCGCCTTCGAAAACCGGACCCACGTGACGCTCAAACGCTGGCATCATGGAATCGTGCTGGCCTGGGGCTGGCGCCGCGCGGCTATTGCCTTTGTCGCCGGCGTCCTCTCGGCGCTGGCAGTCGCGCCGTTCAACGCGTGGCCGATCCTGTTCATCACCTTTCCGATGCTGGTCTGGCTGATCGACGGCGCCACCGCCGGACGCGCCAACGGCATCTGGTCCGCCGCGTGGACCGGCTGGTGTTTCGGCTTCGGCTATTTCGTCGCCGGACTGTACTGGATCGGCTACGCCTTCCTGGTGGATGCCAAGACCTTCGGCTGGTTGCTGCCGGTCGCGGTGGCCGGCCTGCCGGCTTACCTCGCGCTGTTCACCGCGGCGGGATTCGCCGCCGCGCGGCTGATCTGGGTGCGTGGACCAATGCGCATCCTCGCGCTCGCCGTCACGCTCACCGTCGCGGAATGGCTGCGCGGCCACATGCTCACCGGCTTCCCCTGGAATCTGTTCGGCTATGCGCTGACGCAGCCGCTCGTGCTGGCGCAGAACGCGGCGCTGATCGGCATGTGGGGCATGACCTTCGTCACCATCGCCATCGTCGCGTCGCCGGCGGTGCTCGCCGACGAACGCGCCGACACGCGGCATCCGTGGCGCACGCCGGCGCTGGCCGCGCTGACACTCGTCGTCATGGCCGCTTACGGCACGCTGGCGCTGTGGGCGCATCCGACCGCGATGGTGCCCGGCGTGAAGCTGCGCATCATGCAGCCGAACCTGCCCCAGGACACCAAGTTCAACTATTCCGCCAAGCAGCAGGTGATGGATCGCTATCTCAAGCTGTCGGACCGCGCCACCGGCCCGCAGTCGAGCGGCGTCGCCGACGTGACGCATCTGATCTGGCCGGAATCGGCGTTTCCGTTTTTACTGACGCGCGAGCCGGATGCGATGGCGCCGATAGCCGATCATCTGCCGAGTAACAAGGTGCTGTTCACCCGTTCGGTG
>JBQCFU010000236.1:0-2351 GCA_051958775.1 Pseudolabrys sp. | reverse complement strand
CGCTGTTCGAGGCGGCGATCGACGTGCTCAAGCGCACCAAGAAGCTCGACGATCCCGCCTCGATCCGCGACGCGATCGCCGCGACGAAATACGAGTCGATCGTCGGTCCGGTGCAGTGGACCGGTCAGCCGGTGAAGAACGTCACCAAGACGCCGCTGGTCGCCGGGCACTGGCAGAAGAAGGACGGCAAGCTCGATCTCGTCGTCACCACCAACAAGCCGGCGCCGCAGATTCCGGTCGGCGGCACGCTGCAGCCGCTCGCTTGATCTTTCTTCCACCTCTCCCCGCCTGCGGGGAGAGTGCGCAGCGATGCTGTCATGCGCGGGCTTGACCCGCGCATCCAGCTTTGACGCAAAGATGGATGGCCGGATCAAGCCCGGCCATGACAACGGAGAAAATTGCGCCACATGCCCGCCCTCCTCGCCCTCGAGCAGATTTCCAAACGCTTCGGCGCGGTCGTCGTCGCCGACCGGATCGATCTCGCGCTCGCGGAGGGCGAAGCGCTCGGCATCATCGGCCCGAACGGCGCAGGCAAAACCTCGCTGTTCGGCATGGCGACCGGGACACTCGCGCCCGACAGCGGCCGCGTCATTTTCGATGGCGCGGATATCACCACGCTGCCGCCGGAGCTGCGCTGCCAGCTTGGCCTCGCCCGCTCGTTCCAGATTCCTCAGCCGTTCGGCGGCATGACCGTGTTCGAGAATGTGGTCGTCGCCGCCGCGTTCGGCACCGGCGCACATGAGCGCGACGTCTACGCGCCATGCGCAGAGGTTCTCGACCGCTGCGGCCTCTCGGCAAAAGCCAATCGCCCGGCCGGCGCGCTGACGCTGCTCGACCGCAAGCGGCTCGAACTCGCCCGTGCGCTGGCGACGAAGCCGCGCGTCCTGCTGCTCGACGAGGTAGCCGGCGGTCTGACCGAGCACGAATGCACGGCGCTGGTCGCGTTGATCAAGGACATCCGCGCCGACGGCGTCTCGGTGATCTGGATCGAGCACATCGTCCATGCGCTCGTCTCGGTGGTCGACCGGCTCGTCGTTCTGCATGGCGGCCGCTTCATCGCGCAGGGCGAGCCGCACAGCGTGATCAAGAGCGCGCCGGTGCAGGAAATCTATATGGGAATTCCCGCCGATGCCTGACGCGCTGCTCAAAGCCGACGCGCTCGACGTGTTCTACGGAGACTTTCAGGCGTTGTTCAACATGTCGCTACGTGTCGCGCCGGGCGAAGTCGTGGCGGTGATCGGCGCCAACGGCGCTGGCAAGAGCACCTTGCTCAAGACCTTTGCCGGACAGTTGCATCCGCGTGCGGGCACGATCCGTTTCGCCGGCGAGGCGGTCGGCACGCTTCCCGCCTTTGCCATGGTCCGGCGCGGCGTCGCGCTGGTGCCGGAAGGCCGGCGGCTGTTTCCCTCGCTCAGCGTCGAGGAAAACCTGCTGATCGGCGCGCAGGCCGGACGGCCGGGGCCGTGGTCGCTGCAACGCGTGTTCGATCTGTTTCCCGTTCTCGAAGAGCGGCGGTGGCAGCCGTCCATGTCGCTCTCCGGCGGACAGCAGCAGATGGTCGCGATCGCCCGCGCGCTGATGTCCAATCCACAACTGCTGCTGTGCGACGAGATCAGCCTCGGCCTCGCGCCGATCGTCGTGAAGGAAATCTACGATCAGCTTCCAGCCATCACCAGCGAAGGTCTCTCGCTCGTCATCGTCGAACAGGACATCGTCCAGGCGCTCAGCGCCGCGCGACGTGTCTATTGCCTGCAGGAAGGGCGCGTCGCGCTCGAAGGCAACGCAAAGACCCTCACCCGCGAGGCGGTGTCAGCCGCCTATTTCGGAGTGTGACGCGATGCAGTGGGTCAACGCCATCGTGCAGGGCGTGCTGATCGGCGGGCTCTATGCGCTGTTCGCCGCCGGCCTGTCGCTGATCTTCGGCGTGATGCGGCTCGTCAACATCGCGCACGGCGATCTGATTGTGCTCGCCTCGTATCTGGCACTGGTGGTGGTGACGACGCTGGGCCTCGATCCGCTGACGTCGCTGATCATCGTCGTGCCGGCGATGGCCGTGATCGGCTACGCGCTGCAACGGCTGATCCTCAACCGCACGCTCGGCGACGACCTGCTCCCGCCGCTGCTTGTCACCTTCGGCCTGTCGGTGATCATCCAGAACGGCCTCCTGGAATGGTTCACCGCCGACAGCCGCAAGCTGACGGCAGGCGCCATCGAGGTGCAGGCATTCCAGGCCCTGCCCGGCGTCTGGATCGGCCTGCTGCCGCTGCTGCAATTCGCCGTGACCATCGCGATCATCGGCGGCTTGCAACTCCTATTCTACCGCACCGCCTTCGGCCGCGCGTTCCGCGCCA
>JBQCFU010000235.1:0-5931 GCA_051958775.1 Pseudolabrys sp. | reverse complement strand
ATCGCGCTTCGTGAGACCGACGCGCGAGCCGGGTGAGGGGTATGGTGACAAATGTAAGACCGTACCCCCTCACCCGGCTCGCGTTTCACGCTCGCCACCCTCTCCCTCAAGGGGAGAGGGTGACGGAGAACGACGCACGCTCTCAACCTGCCTCATCCTGAGGAGCGCGCCGCAGCCGCAGGCGAAGGTGCGCGTCTCGAAGGAGCGAGGCGGCCACAATGTTACTCGCCTCATGGTTCGAGACATGTTGGCATCGCGCCCCACCATGGGACTCGGAAAGAGAGAAGAGGGATCCTCACTCAGCCTGACAAAACGCGGCGCGCAGCGCGGTGTAGTCCTCGTGCAGCCTGGCGATGATCTGCGCCACTGGCTCCGAAGCGGTGACAGCGCCGACCGCCTGTCCCGCGCCCCAGATGTTTTTCCACGGCTTCGCCTTGTCGGTCGAGGTGAAGTCCATCTTGCGTTCGGCGCGCAGCATCTCCGGCGTGAAGCCGGCGGCGGTGAGGCTCGGCAGCATCCAGTTGGCGGGCACGCCGGTCACGGCCGCGCTGGTGACGATGTCTTCCATGCTGACGGAGATGGTCATCGCCTTGCGCTCCGGTTCGCCGAGACTTTCCTGCGCGGCGAGGAAGCGTGTGCCCATATAGGCGAAGTCGGCGCCGAGCGCTTGCGCCGCCAGAAGGCTGCGCGCATCCGAGATCGCGCCCGACAGCACGATCGGCCCGGACCAGAAACGGCGCACGTCGGCGACGAACGCAAACGGACTGTATGAGCCGGTGTGGCCTCCGGCGCCGGCGCTGACCAAAACGAGACCATCGGCGCCGGCCTCGACCGCTTTGCGCGCATGCATCGGCCTCGACACATCGGCAAACACCAGCCCGCCATAGCCGTGCACCGCGTCCAGCACCCGCGCCGGCGAGCCGAGCGCGGTGATCACCAGCGGCGGCTTGTGGCGTTTGACGATCTCCAGTTCGTCGGCAAAGCGCGCATAGCTGCTGTGGGCGATCAGGTTGAGCGCCCAGGGTGCCGCGTCGCGGGTTTCGCCGGCAATCCGTGCGCACCAGGCGTCGAGGGTGTCGAGTTCGCGGGCATTAGGCGCGGGAAAGCAGCCGATCACGCCGGAGCGGCAGGCGGCGACCACCATATCCGGGCCCGAGATCAGGAACATCGGCGCGACGATCACCGGCAGTGTCATCCGCGACCGCAGCGCCTGAAGTTTGTCCGCCACCGTCACCCGTCCCTCCCGGTGGCCGCGCATCGGAGTTGACGCGGCGGCCGCAAAACCATACACATATGTATGGTTTTAATGACTGGCCGGCGATTGACAAATCGCCGCGCCGGTCGCAACCTCGCTTACGATCGCTTTTCGACGGTGCTTCACTCAACAATGGCCGAGCTTCATCCGTCCTGGCTGCGCGCCAGTCCCGACGATCCAGCGCTGACCGCGTTGCCGCAGATTCTGCGCCGCCATGCGCAGATGCGGCCGCGCGCGCCGTGCGTGACGTTCGACGACGGCGGTTCGGTGGATTACGGCGAGGCGTGGCGGCAGGCTTGCATCGCCGCATCGGCACTCAAGCGGCTCGGCGTGAAACGCGGCGATCCGGTGCTGGTGTGGCTGCCGAACGGCCCGCTGATGATGCGGATGTGGTTTGCGCTCAGTATCCTCGGTGCGATCCACATTCCGATCAATGTCGCGCTGCGCGGCGGCGTGTTGCAGCATGTGCTCGACAACAGCGGCGCGGCACTGATGGTGTGCCATCCCGATCTGGTCAGCCGGCTCGACGGGATCGAGCCGAAAAATCTGCGGCGCCTGATCGTTTCTGGCGAAGACTTGCCGCCATCGCGCTGGCCGGTGTCACCGGAGCATGTGCTCGACGACGGCGACGCCGGTGAGGTTTTCCCCGACGCTGCGCCGAGCGATCTGTGCACGGTGCTCTACACATCGGGCACCACGGGACAGTCCAAGGGCGTGCTGATCCCATATACGCAGATGTATGCCTCCGGCTCCGCCGCGCACGGGTATGTGACAGGCGACGATCGCATCTATGTGTTCACGCCGCTGTTCCATACGGTCGGCATGTCGGCGGTCTATGCGACGCTGACCGCGGGCGGTTGCGTGCATCTCGCCGAGAGTTTTCACGCGCAGACATTCTGGGACGACGTCAAGCGCGCCGGTTGTAACCGCATCCTCGGGCTGATCAGTTCGATGACGCTGTTTCTGGCGAAGTCGGTGCAGGATGATGCACGCTCACCGTTCGATTTCGCGATGATGTCGCCGATCACCGAGGGAACCGCGACCTTCGCGAAGCGACACGGATTCCAGTATTTCTCCGCGTTCAGCATGACCGAGGCGTCGGTGCCGATTCTGTCGGAGGTCGACAGTACGGTGTGGGGAAGCTGCGGCCGTGCACGCACTGGCATCACCTGCCGCATCGTTGACACGGACGATCACGATGTGCCGGATGGCGAGGTCGGCGAGCTGATCCTGCAAAGCGATGCGCCGGGGATGCTGTCGCCCGGCTATTGGAACGACCGAGAGGCGACGGAAAAAGCGTGGCGCAACGGCTGGTTTCACACCGGCGATGCCTTCCGCCGTGATGCAGGCGGCAATTTCTATTTCGTCGATCGGCTGAAGGATGCCATCCGCCGCCGTGGTGAGAATATTTCGACCATCGAGGTGGAAAAGGAAATCCTCGCTTATCCCGGCGTAATGGAAGTGGCGGTGGTCGGTGCCGACACCGACACCAACGACCAGGAGGTGCTGGCGGTGATTGCGCCGGTGCCGGGTCAGGTGATCGAGCCGCTCGCCTTGATCGAATTTCTGTCCGAGCGCCTCGCGCATTTCATGATGCCGCGCTATGTGCGGATCATACCGACCTTACCGAAGACGCCGACCAACAAGGTGCGCAAGGCGGAACTGCGCGCGGCCGGGATCACGCCGGATACCTGGGACGGCCAGCAGCACGGCGTCCGCATCCGCCGGCAAAAGCTCGCCTGACGTTGCGCCCCGCTAGGCGGTTTGCTTGCGGCGCGTTTGGGCGCCGGATCCGAACACGCTCGACTGTGCTTTCAACAGCCGCGCGCGGCATTCGGTGATCTGCTTGTCGGTCATGCCTTCGCGCAGCAGGGATTCGCCGAGCGTGTAGGCGTAACCGATCATCGACCAGTAATCGGCCTCGTTCTTGTCGGCGCCGGTGTCGAGGATGAGGCTGCGGGTGAAGTCGATCCGCTCCGCGTCGACTGCGTCCACCACGCGCCGCGCCAACGGATCGCGGCGCGCCCAGGCCCGGATTGCGAGTTCCAGCGCGGCCGCTTCGCGCGTGCTCTTGGTGCGCGGCGGCAGCTTGCGAAGCCGCTCGAGTTGTTCGGCGGGCGACATCAACCGGTCCTGGCGGATGCGTTCGACGATGCGCCGGGTCTGACGCTCCTGCCATGTGGTCAGGATCGCTTCCAGAAGTTCCGAACGCGACTTGAAGTGCCAGTAGAAGCTGCCGCGGCTGACCTTGAGGTCATCGGCCAACGGTTCGACACGCACTGCATCGATGCTGCGTTTCACCAGCCGGTGGGTCGCCGCTTCGATCCAGTCTTCGCGGGTCAACCGCCGCTTCTTCTCGGTGTCCTGAAGGCTCATTTCCGTCGCCAATCCCTGTTGCAATCACCATGTCCGATTTGGACGCGGTTGAGAAGCGGGCTCCGTGCCGGAAGCAATCCTGCCATCCCGCAGACATGGCGGCTTTGCGCCATATCATCTGCCATCGGGCCCGGCTTGTCATTGCAAACATACAGAACTGTATGTTATTCTGGCGCCGGCCGGTGCCATGCCGGAACACGCCAATTCGCAATAAATAGACCGGCCCCGAGCCGGCGCATCGATCAGGGGAGGAACCGAATGCGGATCACCGCCGTCGTCATCGCTTTGCTCGCGTCGCTCGGATGGGTCGGGCCGGGGGCCGCGCAGGGCAGTGGCGGAACGAGTAAGGTGCTCCGCATCGTCGTGCCGTTCGCGCCGGGCGGCTCGAATGACGTCGTGGCGCGCATGCTGGCGCAGACCTGGACCGGCAAGGTCGATTCCAGCATCGTCGTCGAAAACAAGACCGGCGCCGGCGGAAATATCGGAACCGAGTTCGTCGCCAAGTCGGACCCCGACGGCCAGACGCTCCTGCTGGTCGCGAACCAACTGACCATGGCGCCGGTGTTCAAGACCAAGATCAACTACGACCCGAAGAGCCTCGTGCCGGTGGCCAAGATCGGTTCGCAGCCGGTGGTGCTGGTCGTGCGCAAGGACCTGCCGGTTTCCAACCTCCATGAATTTGTCGAACTGGCGAAAAAGCGCAGCAATACCGAGCCTCTGACGTTCGGCTCGCCCGGGTTCGGCTCGCCGCATCAGGTGTTCTTCGAACAGATGCAGCGCGATCTCGGCGTCAAGATGGTGCATGTGCCGTTCCGCGGCATTGCCCCGGCAGTCACCGAAGTGCTGAGCGGTCGGATCGACATGACCTTCGCCACGGAAAATTCCGCGGCTGGCCTTGTCGCCGACAACAAGGTGAAGGCGCTGGCCGTGCTCGGCCCATCGCGCGTGGAGATGTTGCCGCAACTGCAGACCGCCGCCGAAGCGGGCTATCCGAAACTGCGCGCAGGCTTTTGGTATGCGATCGTCGCGCCGCCGCATACGCCAAAGGCGATCGTCGATCGCTACAACACGCTGGCGGAGGAAGACCTGAAGAATCCGCAATTCGTCGCCGATCTCGCCAAGCGTGGCATCAATCCGGAAGGCGGCTCGGCCGATGTCTTTGCCAGGGAGGTTGCCGGCGAGTTCGCGCAATGGCAGCAACTGGCCGACCAGGGTCTGGCGATCGACAGCCAGTAAGCGCGAGGATCCATTCAATGCAGAGGTGTCTGGACGGATTGCGCGTCCTCGATCTCACACGTGTACTCGCGGGACCGTGGTGCACGCAGAACCTCGCCGATCTCGGCGCCGAAGTGATCAAAATCGAGCGGCCCGGCGTCGGCGATGAGACGCGGCTCGCGGGGCCGCCGTTCCTGAAGGACCGCAACGGCGAGGACACCGCGGACGCGGCTTATTATCTCAGCGCGAATCGCGGCAAGAAATCCGTGGCGGTGAACATTGCGACGCCGGAGGGACAGGCGATCATCCGCGAACTCGCGGCGGTGAGCGATATCCTCGTCGAGAACTACAAGGTCGGCGATCTTGCCAAATATGGTCTCGGCTATGACGCCCTGAAGGCGATCAATCCGCGGCTGATCTATTGCGCGATCACCGGCTACGGCCAGACCGGTCCTTATCGTGCGCGCGCCGGCTACGACTTCGTGTTTCAGGCCATGGGGGGCCTGATGAGCATCACCGGTGAACGTGAAGGCGAGCCGCAGAAAGTCGGCGTCGCGTTCTCCGATCTGATGACCGGCATGTATGCGACGGTGGCGATCCTCGCGGCGCTCGCTCACCGCGGACGCACCGGCGAGGGTCAGCACATCGATCTCGCATTGCTCGATGTGCAGGTGGCGTCGCTCGCCAACATGAATCTCAACTATTTCTGTTCCGGCAAGACGCCGCCGCGCATGGGCAATGCGCATGCGAAGCTGGTTCCGTATCAGGTGTTCGCTTGCCGGGATGGACATATCGTCGTCGCTGCCGGCAACAGCAATCATTTCCGGCAACTTTGCATCGCGCTCGGTATGCCGGAGCTGGCCGATGATGAGCGCTTTGCCGCCAATCCCGGCCGCGTGCGCAATCGCGAGGCACTGATCGCGATTCTCGAAGCGGCGTTTCTTAGTCGCACGGTCAAGGATTGGATGGCGGTGCTCGACGGCAGCGAAGTGCCATGCGCGCCGATCAACACGATCCCGCAGGTATTCGAGGACCCGCAGGTCAAGGCACGTGAGCTGGAGATTAAGGTCGAGCACCCGCTCGCC
>JBQCFU010000234.1:0-3212 GCA_051958775.1 Pseudolabrys sp. | reverse complement strand
CGGCGACCCACGCGGCCGATCTGCTGCGCCATCGCTGCATCGACAAGATCATCCTGACGCGGCCGAACGTGCCGTGCGGCCGTTCGCGCGGCTTCTTCCCGGGCAGCATCGAGGACCAATTCATGCCGTGGGCCGCGCCGCTCGCGGAAGCGATCAAGGATCGCATCGGCAAGGCGGCGTTTGAGATCGCGCTCAAGAACGGCGACATCGAGCTGGTGCCGTTCGAGGTGATGCGTGGCCGCTCGTGGAAGAACGCCTTCATTCTCTTCGACGAAGCGCAGAACGCGACGCGCGCCGAGATCAAGACATTCCTCACCCGCATCGGCGAGAACTGCACGGTCGTCATCAACGGCGACGTCAGCCAGTGCGATCTGGAAGAAGCGAGCGGCCTGCGCACGGCGCTGCATCTGATCAAGTCGCAACTGCTGCCGGTGCCGGTGATCGAATTCACCCGCGCCGACATCGTCCGCTCCGGCACCTGCGCCATGTGGGTGCAGGCGTTCGAAGACGCCAATCTCTAAGCGTGCATTGACGCGATAAACATCAGGCGCGCCGGGGCAACCCGGCGCTGCGCCGCTCTCGCGATCTAATCATCGTCGCTGCCGACGTGGTCCCCCGCGAAGTCCTGGCGGGATGCTCGATCGTTGCAGATCCAATCGCCGACAATGCACGCCATCGCCACGCACATCCGGTTGCGCGTCGCTTTCGCGTCTGCCCACACCTGACGCCGGCGCGGCGCCTCGCCCGAAACCATCGGTCTCCCCCATCCACATGATTCAAGTCTGACGCCGGGAGCGATCTTTGCTCTTCCGCACGAAAGGCTCTTGCGAGCGAAAGTCATTGGCTCTAGTATTTAATTAATGAACTAGGTATTCTATATAAATACATCGAGATGATGCGATGAACCAGATCAACGTGCGGGCTTTGCAGTCCGCTTCAGGCAGCGCCGCGGCGCCCCAGCTTCAGATGCGGCCCCCGGAAGTCCTGATGACGCCCGCCCGGTTGAGCGTTCTGCAGCCGAGCCGCATCAGCGTGACCCGCCTGTTGATGGCCAAGGCGATCCGCGAGCGCTGGTCGGTGAACCGGTTGCGCTGGAACATCGATGACCGCGCGCGCGGCACCGCGCTCTACCGGATCGAAACCGGCGGGATGCCGTTCGACTTCGTCGTCCACTCCTTCGAGCCGAAGCAGGAGGGCCGCATCGGCCGCATCATCGGCCGCGCCTGGGACATGATGGCGGCGCTGATCGAGGGGCCGGTGTCGGAAGACGATATCGCCACCACCGGCGTCGAGATGCCGAAGCTCTATGCCGGCCGCGCCACGCCGGGCACGCTGGTCTGGGCACGCTCGAACCGCAGCGGCCGCGCCTTCAATCACACCGTCGACGCGCTGTCGCAGGGGCGGCAGCCCGACGTGCCGACGCTGGCCGATGCCTGTTACCTGATGCGCAACACCGGGCTCGACGGCAACGGCACGTTCGGCACGCGGTCGTTCCGCTCGCTGGAAAGCGATCATCCGCTGCGCCGTCCGCTCGATGCGCAGATGCTGTGCGCCTACATGATGCGCGTGTTCTCGGTTGATCTGGTCAACCATCTCGCGCGCTGCCGCTCGCCGCAGTCGGCAGAACTGGCGCCGGAGATCGAGCGCTTCCTCGGCGTCGGCAACGGCTCGGCGCTCGGGCTCAATTTCTACGTCAACAATCACCCGAAGATGGTCCACGCCTTCCTGTCGGCGCGTGAGAAGGCGATCATCGCCGCGAAGTCGCTGCCGGGGCGGGCCGAAACCTTCCAGCGGCTGCTGTCGCTGGTCGACAAGGCGATCGTCTTCCGCCGCGAAGACCGCATGGTGTACGAGCGCTTCGTCGATAGCCGCCTGATCGCAACGGAATTGACCAAGATCCGCTCCGGCCTTCAGGAGCTGTGCGACAGCGGAACGGTGGACGGCGCGCAGCACACATTCCCGCTGGCGGCGCTGTGCGACAAATATGAGGGCAAGGTCCACGACGAGGCGCACGAAACGCTGCTCGGACTGACGACGCATCTGGTGCCGTCGCTCTGCGATGCGCTCGCCGAAAGCTTTGCCGTCGACGAGGAATATGGCTGCGAGCCTAACATGTCGCTCGGCCATCTGCGCGATCTGCTGCACACCGAATATGCGTGGGCGTTCAAGCTCGATCTCACCTCGGAAGGCTCGCGCAAATATGTCTGGTACAAATCGGTCAGCGCCGAGGAGCCGCGCCGTGGTGCGCGCGAAGAACTCGGCGACGTGCACAATCTCGCACTCGATCTGCCGCGGCTGGTGGTGACGCTCGATGCCGAGCTGGCGGCGCGCTCGTCGCAGATGACGGTGGCGCGTTTCCTCGCCGAGAAGCCGGAGCTGCGGTCGATCGTGGCGCGGGTCCAGACTCTCAGCGGCTACGACTATCACTCGCCGCACATCAACATGATGGGTGAGGAGTTCGTGCCGAGCGACATCACCCGTTTCATCAACATCTGCATCCACGGTCTCGACAAGCCGCAGGACTATCTGCATCGCAGCCTGCGCGGCGTGATCTACCAGGGTGCGCCCACGCGGGATGATCTGCGCAGCGGCGCCGACCCCGATTGGTTCTTGCCAGCGGAGCCCAAACCATGACGTCCGTGTCCCGCCCGCATCGGGCGTTCCAGGTTGCCTTGCGCGAATGCCGGCTCGTCACCGAGCGCATTCTGCTGACGCTCGGCCTGCCGCAGGGCTGCATTCCCGCGATCCGCGAAAGCATCATTCTCTCGCATGCGATGGGGCTCGGCGGCTTCAAGCATCTGCACGACATCCGCCCGACCCTGGCGCAGGTCGGCTACGGCGCGATGCAGATGAAGGAAGCGGCGGACGGCGCGCTGGACATCGAAGGCGGCGGCATCCACGCCTGGCTGATCGCGCAGACGGTCGCCGATCTCGCGGTCGACATCGCGCGACGGCAGGGCAGCGGCACCGTGCGCCTGCAGAATATCGCCGCGCCCGAGGAACTGAGCGTTGTCGAAGGGCTGGCATCGCGGCACGGCGCGCGCGCCACGGTCGAAACCAAGCAGCAGGGCGGCGGTGCTGCCACCGTGGTGACGGCGACCAACACGTCGCGCCCGCGCGATCTCGACCACTGGGACCCGTATCTCGCCAACGGCATCCGTCATCATTTCCCGGTCGATGAGCAGCTCTGGCATTCGCTCTATCACCTGTCG
>JBQCFU010000233.1:0-4293 GCA_051958775.1 Pseudolabrys sp. | reverse complement strand
CAGATCAATTCATGATTGGAGCGGCATTCGCCCGGTGGTTCGACCAGCTTCGGGCCGAGCAGAATGTATTGGTGGCCGCCGCCCTGATAGAGATCGTCGTGCTCGGTGAACATGGTCGCCGGCAGCACGATGTCCGCCATCCGCGCCGTCTCTGTCATCACCTGCTCGTGCACGCAGACGAACAAATCCTCTCGCGCGAAGCCGCGCTTCACCACGCTCTGGTCCGGCGCCACCGATACCGGGTTAGTGTTCTGGATCAACAGTGCATCGACCGGCGGTCCGTCGCAGAGCGTCGCGCGCTCACCGGTGAGGATCGGCCCGATGCGCGACTGGTCGAGCACGCGGATCGATGGGTCGACCACATCGAGACCTTCGATCAGCGTCTTGTCCCAGTGATAGATCGCCGCGTTGTTGTGGAACGCACCGCCGCCTTCGTATTGCCACGCGCCGATCACCGTCGCGATACTGCACGCCGCGTGCATGTTGACCGCACCGTTGCGCGAGCGGGTGAAGCCATAGCCGAGCCGGAAAAACGCACGCTTGCGTTGGCCGATCAGCGCCGCGAATTCCTCGATCGTTTCCACCGGGCAGCCGGTGATCGCCGACGCCCACGCCGGATCGCGCGTGCGCAGATGCGCTTCAAGCTCATCCGGTGCGTCGGCATAGCGCGCGAGATAGTCCCGGTCAGCATGCCCGTCACGGAACAGGCAGTGCATCACCGCGCAGGCAAGCGCGCCGTCGGTGCCGGGCCGCACCAGCACCGGCAGGTCCGCCTGCTCCATGGTGCCGTTCATGTAGACATCGACGGCGGCGATCTTGGCGCCGCGCTCTTTGCGGGCGCGCACCGCATGGGTCATGACGTTGACCTGGGTGTTCACCGGATTGGTGCCCCAGATCACCACCAGATCGGATTTCGCCATCTCGCGCGGATCACTTCCCGCGACCTTGCCGGTGCCGGCGGCGAAGCCGGTGTAGGCCGGATTCACGCAGATGGTCGAATGATAGCCCGAGTATTTCTTGGCGTGACGCAGCCGGTGGATGCCGTCACGCATCACAAGGCCCATCGTTCCAGCGTAATAGTAAGGCCAGATCGCCTCGCTGCCGTGACGCTGCTCCGCCTTCAGGAATTCCTCGGCGACGATGTCGAGCGCGTCGTCCCAGGAGATGCGCTCGAATTGCCCGCTGCCTTTCGGCCCGGTCCGCCGCAGCGGATGGGTCACGCGATGCGGACTGTTGGCACGTTCGGCGTAACGGCCGACCTTCGCGCAGACGACACCGAGCGTGTAGTCGTTGTCCTTCGCGCCGCGCACGCGGCCGATGGTGCGGTCGTCGACGATTTCGATTTCGAGCGCGCAGGTCGAAGGACAGTCGTGCGGGCAAACAGATGCGCCGATGCGAATCTGCTCTCCCCGCACGATCTTGTTCATGATCCTGCCCCGGTCCGCGCGAAAGGGCCGGGCCTCTGGAGGTGGTTACTCCGCCGCGACCTTGTGCTGCTCGATCGCCGCAAGGCGCGACTTCCGCCACATGCCGCCGACTGCGACCACCAGGATCGCACCGACGATGCCACAGGCGATTTCGATCTTGTGCAACATATCGGCCGCGAAGTTCGCGGAAAGATAGCTGTGCACCACCGGATCGGTGGCGATCACCTCGCCGACGATCCAGCCGAGCAGCGCCGCACCGGCCCAGATCAGGATCGGGAACCGGTCCAGCAGCGACATGATCAGCGCGGCGCCCGCGACGATCAGCGGAATGCTGATGGCGAGGCCGAGGATCAGGAGCGCGGTGTTGTCGCCGGCAGCGGCGGCAATCGCGATCACGTTGTCGAGGCTCATGACGATGTCGGCGATGGCGACCATGCGGACCGCACGCCAGAGGTGCTCGGCCGCTTCGGTTTCGCCCTCATCCTCATGCTCGGGAACCAGCAGCTTCACTGCGATGTAGAACAGCGCGATACCGCCGACGATCTTGAGATACGGCAGCGACATCAGCGAAGCGATGACGACGGTGAAGACGACGCGCAGCAGAACGGCGACGCCGGCGCCGAGGATCATGCCCCACACGCGCTGGCGCGGCGGCAGGCTGCGGCAGGCCATCGCGATGACGACGGCGTTGTCGCCCGACAGCAGGATGTTGATCCACATGATCTTGAGCAGCGCGACCCAGAATGTCGCCTGCCCCATCTCGCTCCAGCCGTGAGTGAGCACCGCTCCCCAGGTGGACGGATCCATAATCGAACCCACTGTCGTCTCCCCCTTGTTTTTTATGCACTATTTGGCGCGGGAGCCAATCTAGCGCCCGCGCCACAGTGTGGCCAGCCGTCGAAAGACTTAGCCGACGATTTCGTTGCCCGAGAAGAACTGGGCGATTTCCTTGGCTGCGGTGTCGGCCGCGTCGGAACCATGCACCGAGTTCTCGCCCACCGACTTCGCATGCAGCTTGCGAATGGTGCCGTCGGCAGCCTTGGCCGGATCGGTCGCACCCATGATCTCACGATACTTGGCGATGGCGTTCTCGCCTTCAAGCACCTGCACGACCACCGGGCCGGAGGTCATGAACTCGACGAGTTCCCCGAAGAACGGCCGCGCGCTGTGCACGGCATAGAACGTCTCGGCCTCCTTGCGGCTCATGCGGATGCGCTTCTGCGCGACGATGCGCAGGCCCGCCTTTTCGATGATCGCGTTGACCGCGCCGGTCAGGTTGCGGGCGGTGGCATCGGGCTTGAGGATCGAGAAGGTGCGCTCGAGCGCCATGGAACGTGTCCTTGTTTTGGGAATGAAGGGATGGTTCGGCGCGGCTTATAGCGGCCCCCACCCCGGGGCGGCAAGAAGCGGGAAAAGAGAGTCGGGAAGAAGGCGGCCCACGGTTTGAACCGGTGGCGTGGTCGGCGCGACCAACAGGGGCAAGACGCTCAATTCGAGGTCCAAACCAGCTTCAACCGCCCCATCCCCGACAGGAGATCACCATGTTCCGCAAGTCCCTTCTCGCCCTCGCCGCCGTCGCAGCCCTCGGCACCGCCGCGCTCGCGCCCACCTCCGCCTCCGCCTGGCATGGCGGTGGCTGGCACGGCCATCACCACGGCCATCATGGCTGGCATCGCGGCGTCGGTTTCGGTGTGTTCGGTCCGACCTATGCCTATGGCGGCTGCGTCATGAAGAAGCGCTGGGTCGATACGCCCTACGGCACGCGCCTGCGCTGGGTCCGCGTCTGCTACTGATCGCCGACACAGCGTCGTCACATACCAGCACCCCGGCCGGATCGGCCGGGGTTGCCTCATGAGCGCGGCTCGGCCAAAAGGCGCGCCATGCTCATTATCGACGACCTTTCGATCCGGATCGCCGGACGCCTGCTGCTTGACCACGCGTCGGTCCGGATCACGCCTGGCTCGCGCATCGGGCTCGTCGGTCGCAACGGCGCCGGCAAGAGCACCCTGTTCAACGCCATCACCGGCGAGCAGCCGACCGAGACCGGCCACATCACGCTGGCGCCGCGCTGGCGCATCGGCCGCCTCGCGCAGGAAGCGCCGGACGGGCCTGAAAGCCTGATCGACGTGGTGCTGCGCGGCGACACCGAGCGCACCGCGCTGCTGGCTGAAGCCGAGACCGCCACCGACCCGCAACGCATCGCCGACATCCAGACGCGGCTTGCCGACATCGGCGCTTATGCCGCACCCGCGCGCGCCGCCGCGATCCTGTCCGGCCTCGGATTCTCGGCCGAGAACCAGCAGCGGCCCTGCTCGGAATTTTCCGGCGGCTGGCGCATGCGCGTGGCGCTCGCCGCCGTGCTGTTCGCGGAGCCGGATCTGCTGCTGCTCGACGAGCCGACCAACTATCTCGATCTCGAAGGCACGCTGTGGCTACAGGACCACCTCGCCAAATATCCGAAGACGATGATCGTCATCAGCCACGACCGCGATCTGCTCGATCATTCGGTGCAGCACATCCTCGCCCTCGAGCAGCAGAAATTGACATTGTGGCGCGGCGGATATTCGGCCTACGAGAAGCAGCGCGCCGAGCGCATGGTTCTGGACCAGAAGGCGATCAAGAAGCAGGAGGCGCAGCGTCAGCACCTCCAGGCCTTCGTCGACCGCTTCCGCGCCACGGCGACGAAGGCGCGCCAGGCGCAGTCGCGCCTGAAGATGCTGGCGAAGCTTGAACCGATCGCCGCGCTCACCGTCGACGAGGTGCGCGAGATCGCCTTTCCGGCGCCGGACAAGCTCCTGTCGCCGCCGATCATCGCCGCCGACGCGGTCACGGTCGGCTATGACGGCCGCGCCGTGCTGTCGAAGCT
>JBQCFU010000232.1:0-16579 GCA_051958775.1 Pseudolabrys sp. | reverse complement strand
TCCGCCGCGACGTGTTCATGGCGCTGCCGTATTTCGACGGCCTGCACCGGTTTCTGCCCGCGCTGGTGCACCGCGACGGCTACGGCATCGGCTATGTCGACGTCGTTGACCGGCCGCGGCACGCGGGCGTGTCGAATTATGGACTCTGGGACCGGCTGTGGGTCGGCATCCTCGACCTCGCCGGCGTGTGGTGGCTGATCCGCCGCCGCAAGCGCATTCCCGAAATCGTGGAGGAGTAAGATGCTGATCGATCTGTCACGAGCCGTCGGCGATTATTTGCACGACGTGTTCGTGGGCAATCTCGATTGGGGCATTCTCATCGGCTACATCGCGCAGGCGATGTTTGCGATGCGCTTCGTGGTGCAGTGGATTGCATCGGAGCGCGCCGGACGCAGCGTCGTGCCGACCACGTTCTGGGTATTTTCGATCGGCGGCGGTCTGATGCTGCTGGGTTACGCGATCTACCGCAAGGATCCGGTGTTTATCCTCGGCCAGGCGTTCGGTGTGTTCGTCTATCTGCGCAATTTGCAGTTCGTGATGCGCGGCAAGGGCGAGGGCGCCGCCGCCTAGAAGCGCTTGCGAGCGAAGTGGACGCGGTTTGCGCGAAAAACACGCGTCAATTGAAAAGCTTCATCGTGCTTTCGCCATCGCCGCGAAGCCGCGCTCGAGATCGGCGATCAGATCATTGACGTCTTCGAGGCCGATATGGAAACGCAGCGTCGGTCCACCGGGCTGCCATGGCGTGGCGGTGCGGTACTCGGCGCAATCGAACTGGATGACGAGGCTTTCAAAGCCGCCCCACGAATAGCCCATGCCGAACAGGGTCAGTTCGTCCATGAAGGCCAGAACGGCTTTTTCCGCCATCGGTTTGAGCACCAGACTGAACAGGCCGCTGGAGCCGGTGAAGTCGCGCTTCCACAGCGCATGGCCGGCGTTGCTTTCCAGTGCAGGATGCAGCACGCGCAGGACTTCCGGCCGTTGCTCGAACCAGTGCGCCACTTGCAGCGCTGACGCCTGATGCTGCGCGAGCCGCACGCCGAGCGTGCGGAAACCGCGCAGCGCAAGGAAGACATCGTCCGGCCCGGCGCACAGGCCCATATTGCCGGCCGTATCCTTCAGCCGATCGACCGCGCGCTCGTTCGCTGAGACCGTGCCGAACATGATGTCGGAGTGGCCGCCGAGATATTTGGTGCCGGCCTGGATCGACAGATCGACGCCCTTGCCGAACGCATCGAAATAGAGCGGCGTCGCCCAGGTGTTATCCATCAGGACGAGAGCATCGCGCGCATGTGCAACCGATGCGATCGCCGGGATGTCCTGCATCTCGAAGCTTTGCGAGCCGGGCGCTTCGGTGAACACCGCGCGGGTATTCGGCTTGAACAGTTTCTCGATGCCGGCGCCGATGGCGGGATCGTAATAGGTGGTTTCCACGCCGAGCCGCTTGAGGATCGAATCGCAGAAGATGCGGGTCGGGCGATAGGCCGTATCGGTCACCAGCAGATGATCGCCGGCGGACACCGCGGCCAGCAGGGCTGTGGAAATGGCGGCAAGGCCGGAGGGCAGCAGCGACACTCCGGCGCAGGCCGGTCCGTCGAACGCCATCAGCGCCTGTTCCAGGGCTTCCGTCGTTGGCGTGCCGCGGCGGCCATAAACATAGCGGGAGCGGTGGGCGACTTGATCGGCGGCAGTCGGATAAAGCACCGTCGATGCGTGGAAAACCGGAGGATTAACGAAACCGAAATGAGCCTGTGGATCGCGACCGGCGGTCACGAGGCGTGTGGCGGTGCGCTGGGAACTGTCTGGCTTCTTGCTGCTCATTTCGCCACTCGGGGGTGCCGCTGGAGGACCGGCGATATACCGCCTGAAATGCGAGGTGCGTCAACCCCTTGACCTTGTGAAGGGATCGTTCTGTGATGGGTCTTATCAATTCAAGTGATGGACGTTCCCATGCAACGCGTTGTTCTGCTGCTTGCGGCAGCACTGATGATGACTGTGCAGAGCGCCAGTGCGCAAACCCTGAAGACGATCAAGGATCGCGGCACGCTGATCTGTGGCGTGAGTCAGGGATTGCCGGGGTTCTCCAATCCTGACGACAAGGGCAACTGGACCGGCCTCGATGTCGATCTCTGCCGCGCGCTCGCGGCGGCGATCTTCAACGATCCGGGCAAGGTGAAGTTCACCGGGCTGTCGGCCAAGGATCGGTTCACCGCGCTGCAGTCCGGCGAGATCGACGTGCTCTCGCGCAACTCCACCTGGACGCTGTCGCGCGACAGTTCGCTCGGCCTGAATTTTGCCGGTGTGAATTACTACGACGGGCAGGGCTTCATGGTCCGCAAGGCGCTGAAGGTGAATTCGGCGCTGGAGCTCAACGGCGCATCGGTCTGCACTCAGACCGGCACGACGACGGAGCTTAACCTCGCGGACTATTTCCGTGCGCATAAGATGAAATACGAAGTCACGGCATTCGCCACGGCCGACGAGACCGTGAAGGCCTACGATAGCGGCCGCTGCGATGTCTTCACCACCGACGTGTCGCAGCTCTATTCGGAGAAGCTGAAGCTCGCCACGCCGGCTGACCACATCATCCTGCCGGAGATCATTTCCAAGGAACCGCTCGGGCCGGTGGTTCGCCACGGCGACGACCAGTGGTTCGACATCGTCAAGTGGACGCTATTCGCGATGATCAATGCTGAAGAACTCGGCATCTCCAAATCGACGCTCGATGAGGCGATGAAATCCGAAAAGCCCGATGTGCGGCGCTTCGTCGGCACCGAGGGCAATTACGGCGAACAGCTCGGTCTCACCAAGGACTGGGCCGCGCGGATTGTCCGCCACGTCGGCAATTACGGCGAAAGCTTCGAGCGGAATGTCGGCACCGGGTCACGGCTCGGCATCGCACGCGGGTTGAACAATCTGTGGAATAACGGCGGCATCCAATACGCTCCGCCGATCCGCTGACGACATCGGCGCCGGGCGGCGAGGGGACCATGCCGGCTTCGACCCAATCCCCGGCCTCTGCCCCGGTTTCCGCGCCGAGGGCGAGCCTGGTGCGCGATCCGCGGCTGCGCGGATTGTTCTATCAATGCGTGCTGCTGGCTTTGGTGATTGGCGTCGGCATCGAGTTCGCGCTCAACGCCAAAGCCAATCTCGAAGCGCAACGGATTGCGACTGGTTTCGGCTTTCTGGAAAACACCGCCGGGTTCGGGGTCAATCAAACCCTGATCCCGTACCAGGAGTCCGACAGCTACGGCCGGGTGTTTCTGGTCGGGCTGCTCAACACGCTGCTGGTGGCGGTGCTCGGCATCATCTTCGCCACCGTTATCGGTTTTGCGGTCGGCATCGCGCGGCTGTCGTCGAACTGGCTGCTGGCGAAGCTTGCGGGCGCCTATGTCGAGGTGATCCGCAACCAGCCGCTCCTGTTCCAGATCCTGTTCTGGTATCGGGCGGTGCTCGGCGCGATGCCGCCGCCGCGCCAGAGCGTCGGGGTCGGCTTGCAGCCGATCCTGCTGTGGCTCGCCGACGCCGTCGGCGTGCTCCGCCATATCGGTCTGCCCAATACGATCGGTGATGGCTTGCGGCTGGTGGCCGACTGGGTCGGCCCGCCGATGATCTACCTCAACAACCGCGGCATGGTGTTGCCTGAGCCCGCGCTGCACGCCGGCGCGAGCATCGTCGCGGTCGCGCTCGTGGCGGCCATCGTCGCGACGATCGCGCTGCGTATCTGGGCGCGGCGGCGGCAGACGAGGACCGGCCGCCCGTTCCCGATGCTCGCTGTCGGAATTGCGCTGATCGTCGGCTTGCCATTGCTCGCAACACTGCTTGTCGGTAGCCCGCTGGCGTTCGAGCGTCCAGTGCTGCGCGGCTTCAATTTTTCATCCGGCGTCCGGCTCATTCCCGAACTGGTGGCGCTGCTGATCGCGCTGTCGACTTATACGGCAGCGTTCATTGCCGAGATCGTGCGCGCCGGCATCGAGGCGGTGGCGAAGGGCCAGACCGAAGCAGCACAGGCGCTCGGCCTGAGTCGCGGGCAGGCGCTGCGCTTCGTCGTCATTCCGCAGGCGATGCGGGTGATCATCCCGCCGTTGACCAGCCAGTATCTCAATCTCACCAAGAACTCCTCGCTGGCGGTGGGGATCGGCTATCCGGATTTGTTCGCCGTGTTTGCCGGCACGACGCTCAACCAGACAGGGCAGGCAATCGAAATCCTCGGCATCACCATGGCGGTCTATCTGGTGCTCTCCCTCGCCACCAGCGCGGCGATGAATGCCTATAATGCGCGCATCGCGCTCAAGGAGCGCTAGCGATGGCCGTCTCCTATGTCCGCCGCGCCATGTCCGAGCCCGAGCCGCCGCCGGTGGCATCGCATGGCATCTGGGCGAGGACGCGCGAGCGCCTGTTCTCCGGGCCGCTGAATATCCTGCTCACGGTGGTCAGCGCGATCATCATTATCGCGGTCGCGGTGCCGCTGCTCCGTTTCCTGCTGATCGATGCGGTCTGGGATGGCGCCTCGCGTGTCGATTGTCTCGCCGAGACGATCGGGCGTCCGGTCGGGGCCTGCTGGCCGTTCATCGGCGCGAAATTCACGCAGCTCGTCTACGGCTTTTATCCGTGGGGTCAGCACTGGCGTGTCGACCTGACATTCGTATTGGGCGCAGTTCTGCTGGTGCCGCTGCTGATCCCGCGCGCGCCGTTCAAGCTCGCCAACGCCATTCTGTTCTTCGGCGTCTATCCGGTCGTCGCGTTCTATCTGCTGGTCGGCGGACGCTTCGGCCTTGAACACGTGGAAACCCGCTCCTGGGGCGGGCTGCTGGTCACGCTGGTGGTGGCAGGGACGGGTATCGTCGTCTCGCTGCCGCTCGGCATCCTGCTGGCGCTCGGCCGACGCTCACACATGCCGATCGTGCACAGCCTGTCGGTGGTGTTCATCGAGTTCTGGCGCGGTGTGCCGCTGATCACCATCCTGTTCTTCTCAAGCTATATGCTGCCGCTGTTTCTGCCGGGCACCTGGACGCTTGACGCCTTGCTGCGCGTCCTGATCGGCACTGCGCTGTTTGCCTCTGCCTATATGGCGGAGGTGGTGCGGGCCGGCTTGCAGGCGATCCCGCGCGGGCAGATCGAGGCCGGGCAGGCGCTCGGTCTCGGCTATTGGCGGATCATGGGCTTCATCGTCATGCCGCAGGCATTGCGTCTCGTCATTCCCGGGATCGTCAACACCTTCATCGGATTGTTCAAGGACACGACGCTCGTTTTGATCGTCGCGATCTTCGATTTCCTCGGCCAGATGCGTGCGGCCTTCGCCGATCCCAACTGGGCGACGCCAAACACGCTGTTCACCGGCTTTGCCTTTGCCGGCATCGTCTATTTCCTGTTCTGCTTCGGCATGTCGCGCTACTCGCTGTTTGTCGAACACCGTCTCAAACGCGGGCGATGAGGGAGACTATGACAACGAGCAACACGCCCGCCGCGGATACGAACAAAGCCGGTATCCGCACGACGCAGAATGCGACGGCGGTGGAAATGACCGGCGTGCACAAGTGGTACGGTCAGTTTCACGTGCTGCGCGACATCAATCTGACGGTGGCTCGCGGCGAGCGGATCGTCATCGCCGGTCCGTCGGGATCGGGCAAGTCGACATTGATCCGCTGCATCAATGCGCTGGAAGAATATCAGCGCGGGCGCGTCGTCGTTGATGGCATCGAACTGTCCGACGACGTGAAGAAGGTCGAGCGTGTGCGCCGCGACGTCGGCATGGTGTTCCAGCAGTTCAATCTGTTCCCGCATCTCACGGTGTTGCAGAACTGCACGCTGGCGCCGATCTGGGTGCGGCACATGGCGAAGAAGGATGCGGAAGCCGCCGCGCGCCACTACCTCGAACGCGTTCGCATCCCGGAGCAGGCCGATAAATATCCGGGTCAGCTATCCGGTGGTCAGCAGCAGCGCGTGGCGATCGCACGGGCGCTCTGCATGAATCCGAAGATCATGCTGTTCGACGAGCCGACCTCGGCGCTCGACCCGGAAATGGTCAAGGAAGTGCTCGACACCATGGTGCAACGGGCCATGGACGGCATGACCATGCTGTGCGTCACCCATGAACTGGGCTTCGCACGGCAGGTGGCGAACCGCGTCGTGTTCATGGACGACGGCCAGATCGTCGAGGCCAATGCGCCGCAGGAGTTCTTCGAGAACCCGCAGCACGAACGGACCAAGCTGTTCCTCAGCCAGATCCTTCGCTAGCGCGCGCTCACAGCGCGTCGATCGGGATTTTCAGATAGGAGTGGCCGTTGCTTTCCGGCGGCGGCAGGCGGCCGGCGCGCAGATTGACCTGCAGCGCATGCAGGATGAGCTTCGGCATCGGCAGGATGCTGTCGCGCTTCTCGCGGGCGGCGACAAATTCCGCGCGGGTAATCCCATCCTTGATGTGCGGATTGGACTGCCGTTGTTCCGCGACGGTCGATTCCCACTTCGGCTCGCGGCCGCCGGGCTGATAGTCGTGACCGGTGAACAGCCGGGTATCGTCCGGCAGAGCAAGGATCGCCTGGATCGAGTCATAGAGCGCGTCGGCGCTTCCGCCCGGAAAATCGGCGCGGGCCGTCCCGTAGTCAGGCTGAAACAGCGTGTCGTGCACGAAGGCCGCGTTACCGAACACATAGGTGATCGATGCGAGCGTATGGCCCGGCGAAAACATCACTGACCCCTGCAGTGAGCCGATGGTGAGCGTATCGCCAGCCTCGAACAAACGATCCCAGGCTGATCCGTCGGTGGGTAGTTCGGGTGTGTTGTAGATGTCGCGCCACAGCCGCTGCACCTCGACGACCTTCGCTCCGATGGCGATCGGTGCGCCGGTCTTGTCCTTCAGATAGGAAGCCGCGGAAAAATGGTCGGCATGCGGATGAGTGTCGAGGATCCAATCGATGGTGAGCTTGCGCCGTTCGATTTCCCTGAGCAGCGCATCGGCGGTTTCCGTCGAGACGCGGCCGGCCTTCTCGTCATAGTCGAGGACCGGATCGATGATCGCGGCATGCTGTGTGGCGGGATCGACCACGAGATAGACGATGCTGAATGTCGGGGGATGGAAGTAGCCGGTCACATCCGGCGTCTGTTGTTCTTTGCTCATGCCCGATCATAGCAAAATATTCTTCGGCTGGTCATGATCCATGTCATCACCCAATCACTGCCGACGATATTTTGCGCTGGTAGCAGACGACCGCTTGTCGGGACTCAGCCCTTTTCGACGGCAAGGTCCGGTCTCGCACCCCATTCAGACCATGAGCCGTCATAAAGTGCCTTCGGCGGCTTGCCGATGGCGTCGAGCGCCAGCCACAGGATTGCGGCGCTGACGCCGGAGCCGCAACTGGTGATCACCGGCTTGCCGGTGTCGACGCCGGCCTTGGCAAAGGCGTCGCGGATCTTGTCCTGGCTCACTAGCGATCCGTTTTCGACCAGTGAGGACGAGGGCAGGTTGAACGAGCCGGGCATGTGTCCGCCGCGCAGACCGGGACGCGGCTCGGGCGCTTCGCCACGGAAACGATCGGCGGGCCGTGCGTCCACCACCTGCGCGCTGCGGTCATTGAGCGCCATCTGCACGTCGCTCTGCATCGCAACGGCGCCGGTGTTCATGGTCGCCTTGAACGTCTTCGGGGCACGTTTGGTGTCGCCGCTTTCGAGCGGCTGGCCTGCCGCTTTCCAGCGCGGCAAGCCGCCGTCGAGAATGAAGACATTGCGCGCGCCGAAAATCCGGAAGGTCCACCAGACACGCGGTGCGGCGAACAGCCCGGCGCCGTCATAGCAGATGATGGTGTCGTCGTTGCTGATGCCCAGTGCACCGACGGCTTTGGCGAAATCGCCGGGGCCGGGAAGCATGTGCGGCAGGTCGGTGGTCTTGTCGGCGATCTCGTCGATGTCGAAGAACACAGCACCAGGAATATGTCCTTCGCGATATTCACGGTGCGCATCGCGTTTCTGCGCCGGCAGATAGAACGAGCCGTCGACCACGACCACATCCGGATCGTTGAGGTGAGCCGCAAGCCAGTCCACGGACTTCAGCCAGGGGCTCGTGCTTGCGCTCGTCGATGTGGGTGCGGAGTCTGTCATGCTCATTCTCGTCAACGCGCTGTAACGCCGATCGGTTCAGTTTTTCTCGAACGGCGGCTTGATGTCGGATTTGCGCTCAAGCCAGGCCGGAACCGGCAGGTTTTTCGAACGCAGGAAATCCGGGTTGAACAGCTTCGACTGATACCGCGTGCCGTAGTCGGCAAGCACCGTCACGATGGTGTGGCCCGGTCCCAATTCCTTGGCGAGGCGGATCGCACCGGCGATGTTGATGCCGCTTGAGCCGCCGAGGCAGAGCCCTTCATGTTCGAGAAGATCAAAGATGATCGGCACCGCTTCCGCGTCGGGGATCAGGTAGGCTTTGTCGACGTGGATATCCTCGATAATCGGCGTGATGCGGCCAAGGCCGATGCCTTCCGTCACCGAGCCGCCTTCGGTGGCTTTGACCTCGCCATGAGCGAAGAGGTTGTACATCGCCGCGCCGTAAGGGTCGGCGACGCCGATGACGACGTTCTTGCTTTTTTCACGCAGGAAGGTCGAGGCGCCTGCGAGCGTGCCGCCGGTGCCGATCGAGCAGATGAAGCCGTCGATCTTGCCGTTGGTCTGCTCCCAGATTTCCGGGCCGGTCGAGACGTAATGGGCCTTGCGATTGTCCAGGTTGTTCCACTGGTCGGCGAAGATCACACCCTTGCTCTCGGTCTTGCGCAATTGCTCGGCAAGGCGGCGGCCGACATGCTGATAGTTGTTCGGGTTGCTATAGGCGAGGGCCGGAACCTCGACCAGCTCGGCCCCGAACAGGCGCAGCGTGTCCTTCTTCTCCTGACTCTGGGTCTCGGGAATGACGATGATGGTCCGGTAGCCGCGCGCGCTGGCGACTACGGCCAGCCCGATGCCGGTGTTGCCGGCGGTGGCTTCGACCACCAGGCCGCCCGGCTGCAACTCGCCGCGCTTCTCCGCCTCGATGATCATTTGCCGCCCGGCGCGGTCCTTGACCGACTGACCTGGATTCATGAACTCGGCCTTGCCGAGAATGGTGCAGCCGGTCATCTCGGACGCGTGCCGCAGCTTGATGAGCGGTGTGTTGCCGATAGCGTCGACGACGCCGTCACGAATAGCCATGCAATCTTGCCGTCAGGTTGGGGGCGGGATCTCGGCGGACGGTAAAGGATGCGCCGGAACGCGACAAGACCGGACCGCCCTGGGGAAGGAAATTATCGCTTAGGCTCAATATTTTAGCCGGTTGTCCTTTGCGCGGCTGCGCAGCAGCAAAATAGCAGGCCACAGACGTCAACGATCCCGAAACCATAGTCCGCAAGAAACGCCCCAGCTTCCGAACA
Source organism: Pseudolabrys sp. (assembly GCA_051958775.1). Classification (GTDB taxonomy): domain Bacteria; phylum Pseudomonadota; class Alphaproteobacteria; order Rhizobiales; family Xanthobacteraceae; genus Pseudolabrys. Next base: position 7,193 of record JBQCFU010000232.1, on the reverse strand, counting down.
GTTCACCGATTTTTGGCCGGTCGCACCGTATCCGGGCTGGATATGTGCCGCAGAGGCGGCCCGGGCAGAGCGAGTTTCGAGTGCGGTCATGAAGCTCGACATCAGTACGCTGTTTCTGGTGACGATCTATGTCGAGGCGATCCTCGGCCTGTTGTTGCTGTTCGCCTGGGCACAGAACACGTCGATCCATGCAGTCGCGTGGTGGGGATTCGGCCATCTCTGTCGCGCCGGCTCCATCGTTCTGTTTGGGATGTATGGCACCGCTCCGGATCTGGTGACGATCGATCTCGCCAATGCGGTGCTGTTCACCTCTTATGCCGTAACCTGGACCGGCGCCCGTGTGTTCGACGGGCGTCCAGCCGAGCCGGTTTATCTCGTCACCGGCGCGGTGCTGTGGCTGTTGATCTGCCGTCTGCCGGGGCTGTCGGATTCGCTGGAGCTGCGCGTCCTGCTCGCGTCGAGCATCATCGCCTCCTATACGTGGCTGGCGGCGTTCGAGTTCTGGCGCGGCCGGAATGAAGCGCTGGTGTCGCGCTGGCCGGCGATCTTCATGCTGTTTGCCCACGGCTCGCTGTTCCTGCTGCGCACTCCTCTGATTGCGGTCCTGCCGTGGCTGTGGACCAGCGACATCTATGGCAGCGTCTGGCTAACTGTGCTGAGTTTCGAGGCGCTGCTGTTCACGATCTCGATTGCCTTCATCCTGCTGGCGATGGCCAAAGAGCGCACGGAGCTGCGCCACAAGACCGCGGCGATGATCGATCCGCTGACTGGATTGTCGAACCGGCGTTCGTTCATGGAGGAGGCCGAACATCTCAAGAGCCGGCACCGCAGCAGTCCGAAGCCGGTAACGGTGCTGCTGATGGACATGGATCACTTCAAGTCCATCAACGACCGGTTCGGCCATGCCGTCGGCGACGAAGTTCTGGCGGTGTTTGCCGAATCGGCGCGCCAATCGATCCGCAATTCCGATCTGATCGGGCGCCTCGGCGGCGAAGAGTTCGCGGCAGTGCTCTACGACCTTAGTCGGGAGAAGGCTTACGCGGTCGCCGAACGTATCCGAACCGGGTTTGCGGAAGCTGCTCTGGAAGTGGACGATCATCCAATCGCAGCGACCGTGAGCGTTGGTCTCGCGCACTGCGAATTGGACGCATTCGACCTTGGGGAATTGCTCGCGCAAGCGGATCGGGCTCTCTATATCGCCAAGGAACGTGGTCGCAATCGCGTCGAAACCGCGTCGCTCGAGCTCTATCGTGGTCGGGATGAGCGCCCCGAGCTTGCCGGCACGGTGGCCGCAACCGGTCGGCAGTCCGCCGCCTGACGCTTTGCCGACGCCGCTTCGAGCGGCCCACCATTCGGGCAGCGGCGATTACGCATTTGACGGCCCGCTGCGGTTTGTCCACTTTACCGCCGAGACATGGTCAAAAGGGAGCCATGGCCAACATAGGCCGGGACTCTGCTGCCATGATTGATGAGGGGCGCAAGGGAGGAACTTCATGAACAAACGCACAATGGCCAAGTGGCTTGGTTGCGCTGCGGCGGGCTTGCTGATGGCGACGGCCGCTCAGGCCGAGAATATCAAGATCGGTGTGATGCTGCCGTTTTCCGGCGTGAACGCCGATCTCGGTGACGTGCAGATCAAAGCGATCGATCTGTACATGAAGCTGCACGGCAAGGATGTTGCGCCGCACACCGTCGAACTGATCAAGCGCGATGAAGGTCCGCCGTCGGGCGCCAATGCCAAGACGGTCGCGACCGAACTGGTCACGCGCGACAAGGTGAACATGATCCTCGGCGTGATCTTCTCGCCGTCGGCCATCGCCATGGCGCCGGTGATGACGCAGGCGAAGATCCCGTTCGTGATGACCAACGCCGGCACGGCATGGATCACCAATCTGTCGCCTTATATCGTGCGGTTCTCCTTCAGCATGTGGCACGACGGCTATGCCATGGGCCAGTACGCCGCCAAGGATCTGAAGTGCAAGACCGCGGCGATGGGTTACACCGACTTCCCGCCGGGCAAGGATTCGACCGATGCGTTCAAGCTGTCGTTCGAGAAGAATGGTGGCAAGGTCACCGACTCGATCCCGATGGGTAATCCCGCGCAGGTGCCGGACATGGCGCCGTTCTTCCAGCGCGTGAAGGATGCAAAGCCGGATTGCTTCTATGTCTTCATTCCGTCGGGCAATCACGCTTCGGCCGTGGTCAAGACCTACGGTGAACTCGGCCTGAAGCAGGCCGGCATCAAGTTGATCGGCCCGAAGGACGTCATTCCGGACAGCAAGCTGCAGCCGATGGGTGATGCCGCGGTCGGTACCATCGTCATGAGCTCGTACTCCAACGACCTCGACAACAAGGTCAACAAAGAGTTTGTCAAGGCGTGGCACGATGCCTACGGCAAGGACAACTATCCGGACTTCATGTCGGCGGCTGCCTGGGATTCCATGCACGCCGTATTCCAGACCATCAAGAAGCTGAACGGCAAGTTCACCGGCGAGCAGTTCGTCGACGCGCTCAAGAATTGGTCGGGCGAGGGCCCGCGCGGTCAGGTCAAGATCGACCCCGCCACCCGCGACATCGTCCAGAACGAGTACGCGCTTGAGGTGATCAAGAAGTCGGACGGCAAGCTCGGCACCAAGGTTCTCGGCATGGTTCCGCAGGTCAAGGACGAGTGCAAAGAGCTGAAGGTCGGCCGCTGCGGCGAGGCTCCGAAGTAAGATCGGCAGTTGGGCGCGTCTGACGACGCGCCCACCGTTCTTTATTCCCGGACGCGCGGTCGTGTGGCTGCGCGGCCGCGTTTCCTGACACGCACAGAGACATCTCGTGCCTTCATTCGCCGCGATTGTCAGCATCCTGTTCGACGGCTTCGCCTACGCGATGGTGCTCTTCATCATCTCGGTCGGGTTGTCGATCACCATGGGGCTGATGGGTTTCGTCAACCTCGCCCATGGCGCCTTTGCCATGGCCGGTGGTTATTTCGTCGTCAGCCTGACGCGCAGCTTTGGCGTGCCGTTCCTGCCGGCGCTGATCATCTCGGCGGTGGTCGTTGGCGCCGCCAGTATTCCGTTCGAACGCGTCCTGTATTCGCGTTTGTACAAGGCGACCGAGCTTGATCAGGTGCTGCTAACGATCGGGCTGGCGTTCATGTCGATTGCGGCATGCACGATGATCTACGGCCCATCGCCGATCACTATCCCGTTGCCGTCGATCCTGACGGGACAGATCGATATTGGCGTGCGCACTGTTCCGTCCTATCGGGCCTTCGTCATCGCGGTCGGTGTCGTGCTGGTCGCGGTGCTTTGGTACACGTTCGAGCGGACCAATATCGGCGCCAAGATCCGCGCGGCGGTCGACAACCGGCGGATGGCGCAATCGATCGGCATCAATGTCGACCGCCTGTTCACGCTGACCTTTGCGCTCGGCAGCGGGCTTGCGGCATTCGGTGGTGGACTGGCGATCCAGACCTTCGGTCTGACGCCGAGCTTCGCTGTTCTCTATCTCGTCTTCTTCCTGCTGATCGTCTCGGTCGGGGGTCTCGGCAGCCTGAAGGGTACGCTGGTCGCCTCGATCCTGCTCGGCGTCTTCGACGTCGGCGGCAAGTATCTGACGCCGGAAGCTGGCGGCTTCTTCATCTACGCGCTCGCACTGGCCATTCTCCTCGTCAAACCGGCAGGTCTCTATGGCCGCGAGTGATGTGACCACCACGGTCGGTCAGGATGACCGGCGCGCAAAGGCGCGCGCTTTCATCGAGCGCCGGCATCGCATCCGCCTCGGGGAATTCGTCCCGTGGCTGCTGATTGTCGCCGTCTTTTTCGTTTTTCCGGATCGCACGACATTCGGCACGCAAGTGCTGATCGCGATCATGTTCACGCTTTCGCTCGATCTGATCCTTGGTTATGCGGGCATCGTCACCCTGGGTCACGCCGCTTTCTTCGGGATCGGGGCCTACACGGTCGCGATCCTGTCGTCCCGGCTCGGATGGGGCGAGCCGATCAGCATGCTGCTCATCGCGGCTGTTCTCGCGGCTGCCGCCGGGCTGATTTCCGGCTGGTTCCTGCTGCGTTATCGCGGCCTGACGCTGCTGATGCTGACGCTCGCCACGGCCGTGCTCCTGCAGGAGTTCGGCAACTATCGCTCCGACGTCACCGGTGGCTATGACGGCGTGCCGGGGATGGAAATCTGGAAACTGCTCGGCGTTTTCGAGAACGATCTCTGGGGGCACAACTATTACATCTACACGGCGATCGTCCTGTTCGTCGTCTTCGTGATCGTCCGGCACATCATTTACTCGCCGTTCGGCCAGGCGCTGGTCGGCATCCGCGAGAACGTGCGGCGCATGCACGCGATCGGATCGCCGGTGCACCGCCGTCTGGTCATGTCCTATACGATCGCCGCGGCGATCGCGGGTATCGCCGGCGCGCTGTTTGCGGAATCGACCGCCTATACGACGCTTGGTGTGTTTGACTTCGACAACTCCGCCAAGGTGATGGTGATGCTCATCCTGGGCGGCACCGGCCGCTTGTATGGCGCGTTTGTCGGCGCGACGATCTACATGATCCTTGAAGACGAGTTCTCCAAGGCGTTTCCCGAATACTGGCAGTTCGGCATCGGTCTGGTCCTCGTGTTGGCAGTGCTGTTTGCCCGTCGCGGTCTGCTGGGCCTGTTTGAGGATGCCTCGCAATATTTCCGGCGGAGCAAGCCATGACCGCCGTCTTGCAGATCGAAAAACTCAACCGCAATTTCGGTGCACTGAAGGTCACGCGCGACGTCGACCTGACGCTGGAGCGCGGCGCGCGGCGCGCGCTGATCGGCCCGAACGGCGCCGGCAAAACCACGCTGATCAATCTGATCACTGGCGGGCTGACACCGACTTCCGGCCGTGTGCTGCTCAATGGCGAGGACATCACCAAGACCTCGCAGGCAGAGCGGGCGCGGCGCGGCATCGCCCGCACGTTCCAGATCAACCAGTTGTTCCGCGGCATCTCGGTGCTCGAAAACATCTGCCTGGCGATCGGCGAGCGGACCGGTGCGTGCAACAATTTCTGGCGGCCGGCAGGTGCGCGCGGCGAGATCATTGACGAGGCTTTCGGCTATCTTGAGTCGTTGCGGCTAGCCGATGATGCGCTGCGACTTGTGCGCGAGTTGCCTTACGGCCGTCAGCGGCTGGTGGAGATCGCCATCGCGCTGGCGCAGCAACCCCGCGTGTTGCTGCTGGACGAACCGGCGGCCGGTGTGCCGTCGTCCGAAAGCCATCTCATTCTCGACGTGGTGGATTCGCTCGATCCCGACATCGCGATCCTGATCATCGAGCATGATATGGACGTCGTGTTCCGCTTTGCCCGTCAGATCACCGTGCTGGTCGCCGGCGCCGTCTTCACGGAAGGAACGCCCGACGAGATCAAGGTCAATCCGCAGGTTCGTGCCGTTTATCTCGGCGAGGAAGCACACGCCGAGGCAGCGAGCGCGCAGGGGGCGACGCATGGCTGAGAGTGCGTTGCAGCTGGAAAACGTGTCGGCCGGTTACGGCGACACCGTCGTGCTGGAGAATCTCACGCTGGCCATTGCTCCCGGCGAAACACTGTCCGTGATCGGGCGCAACGGTGTCGGCAAGACCACGCTGCTGGCGACTATCCTGGGACACACGACGCTGCATGGCGGCGCCATTCGTCTGCACGGCAAGGATATCTCGTCGATGGCCACCTATCGCCGCATCCATGCGGGGCTGGGTTATGTGCCGCAGGAGCGCGAAATCTTTCCGTCGCTGACCGTGCTCGAAAACCTCACGGTGGCGGTACGGCCGGGGCCGTGGACGGTCGAAGAGGTGTTCAAGCTGTTCCCGCGTCTGCGGGAGCGCACCGACAATCGCGGCAATCAGCTCTCCGGGGGCGAACAGCAGATGCTTGCGATCGCGCGTGCCCTGGTTGGGAATCCGACCGTACTGCTGATGGACGAACCCTCCGAAGGACTTGCACCGGTCATCGTCGAAGAACTTGCACGCGCAGTGAAAAGGCTTGCCGAGGCCGGTGGGCTGGCGATGGTGCTGGTCGAGCAGAACACCCGGCTTGCACTCGATATCGGCCCCCGTGCGCTGGTGATGGACCGTGGCCATGTCGTTTATGACGGGCCGAGCGAGACATTGCTGCGCGACGCCAAGCTGCTCGAAAAGTTGATCGGCGTCACATCCAAATAGACGGCCATAACCTATCGTTCTTTCCGGAACTGCATCGATCTGACAGCGCTTTCCTGGCTGAGCGGCTTGGAAAGCGCGATCGGATCGGTCACAATTCATCGACATTCTGCAAGAGGAGGCGCTGATGCTTGATCGCCCCAACAATTCCGTCACCGATCGCCCGCGGTTGCGTGCCTTCAATTTCCAGAAGTGGATCGACGAGCATCGTCATCTGCTGAAGCCGCCGGTCGGCAACAAGAAGGTGTTCGAGGACGGCGAGATGACCGTGATGGTGGTCGGCGGCCCGAATGAGCGCACCGACTATCATGACGATCCGGTGGAGGAGTTCTTCTACCAGCTCAAGGGCAGCATGGTGCTCAAGGTGGTCGACAACGGCCAATTCTATGACGTGCCGATCCGTGAGGGTGAAGTCTTCCTGCTGCCGGCGCATGTGCGTCATTCGCCGCAGCGTTATGAGGAAGGCTCCGTCGGTCTGGTAGTGGAGCCGAAGCGTCACGCCGGCGACGATGTCGATGCATTCGAGTGGTACTGCTTCGATTGCAATGCGCTGGTGCATCGGGCGGAGGTCAAGGTCGAGCACCTGGTGAGCGATCTGCCGCCGATCTACGAGGCGTTTTATGCCAACGAGGCGGCTCGCAAATGCCCCAACTGCGGCGCGATCCATCCGGGCAAGAAGCCGCCGGCTGGTTGGGTCAAGCGCGTGGCGTGAGTGGGCGGTCTAGGTGGGCAAGTCGGCGCAGGAGGCTGACGCTTCGTCTGAGGCGCTGACTTGACCGAAGCGCGGTTTGCGCTTTCGCTGTGACACCTGTGTCAGCGGGATGTTCGGCATGAAGCGCAGCACCGATCGCATTCTCACCACCCACGTCGGCAGCTTGATCCGCCCGGAGGCGCTGCAGACTTTTCTGCGCGCCCGGCAAAGCGGCAAGCCTTACGACAAGCAGGCCTATGAACGCTGTTTGACGCAATCCGTTGCCGAGATTGTGCGTCAGCAGGTGGCGACCGGCAT
>JBQCFU010000231.1:0-5042 GCA_051958775.1 Pseudolabrys sp. | reverse complement strand
GCGCCCTGCGGGGGCTGCTAGCTGGGGTTTTTCACCACGGGGGGAAATCGCTTGCTCTCTCGCCTCCCCCCCCCTGAACGGGGGTGGTTGGGGGGGGGGGTCAAAAGCTTTCCGGCGTGGTCGGCAATCTGCTCAAGAACGCCAGCGAGGTTTTGCAAAACGTCGTTGTTCCAGAAACGAAGGACTTTAATTCCCTTCTTGCTAAGCCAAGCCGTTCTCCGCTCATCCGAGACGATGTTCGCAGGCTCAGCATGCTGTCCACCATCAAGCTCGATAGCGAGAGATGCTACTGGACAATAGAAATCGAGAGTATAAGGACCCACAGGGTGCTGTCGCCGAAAGTGCAGATTATGAAGCTGGTCGCGCCGTAGCGCGCGCCACAACTTTAATTCTGCGTCGGTAGAGGCGGAACGAAGACGGCGGGCCCGCGCTGTCATTTGCGACGTGCGTGAGAATTTTGTGGCGGACCCCCTCCCGCCCGCTGCGCGGTCGACCTCCCCCTTGCAGGGGGAGGTGAAGGGACGCTTAGCGGTCATAGTCCGGCCTCCGCTTCGACGGAGTCGATCTCGTCGGTTTCGACGCCGAGATAGGCGGCGATCACCTTCGCGTCGTTGCGGATGTGGTCGGGCGGACCTTCGGCGATCTTCACGCCGTAGTCGAGGACGACGATGTGGTCGCAGATCTTCATCACCACCGACATGTCGTGTTCGATCAGCAGGATCGAGGTCTTGTGCTCGTTGCGGATGAACAGAAGAAGTTCGTCGAGCTCGGCGCTCTCGCGGGCGTTGAGGCCGGCAGCCGGTTCGTCGAGGCACAGCAGGTCCGGCTCGGTGCACATGGCGCGGGCGATTTCCAGCCGACGCTGCGCGCCATAGGGGAGTTCGCCGGCCGGATCGTCGGCGCGATCGATCAGGTTGATGCGCTCGAGCCAGTAGCGCGCGCGGTCGATCGCATCGCGTTCGGCGCTGCGATACCAGGGCAGGCCGAACAGCCCGAATATCGTGAAGCCGGAGGCGCGCATCAACGGATTGTGCTGCGCCACCATCAGGTTTTCGAGCAGGCTCATGCCCGGAAACAGGCGGATGTTCTGGAACGTGCGGGCGACACGCGCCTCCCGCGCGATGCGGAAATCCGGCAGACGTTCGAGCAGATGCGTCGCGCCGTCGCGGCCGTTGAGTTCGAGCATGCCGGAGGTCGGCTTGTAGAAGCCGGTGACGCAGTTGAACACCGTGGTCTTGCCGGCACCGTTCGGTCCGATCAGCGCGGTGATCTCGCCGCGCTGCGCCGCGAACGACAGATTGTTGACGGCGACGAGGCCGCCGAAGCGCATGGTGAGATGGGTGACGGTGAGGATCGCGCTCATCCGCGGCCTTCCCCGACCAGCGAACCGGCAATCGCCTTGCGCTCCTTGAGGAACACGGAGGGCGCGCGCGTGCCGATCAGGCCGCGCGGCCGCCAGACCATGATCAACACCATGGCCCCGCCGAACACCAGCATGCGGTAGGCGGCGAATTCACGGAACAGTTCGAAGCCGCCGATCGTCACAAGCGCGGCAATGGCGACGCCGAGTTGCGAGCCCATGCCGCCGAGCACGACAATGGCGAGGATCAGCGCCGACTCCACGAACGAGAACGATTCCGGGCTGATGAATCCTTGCCGCGTGGCGAAGAATGCGCCGGCGAAGCCGCCGAACATCGCGCCGATGGCGAAGGCAGTGAGCTTGGTGTTGGTGGTGTTGATGCCGAGCGAGCGGCAGGCAATCTCGTCTTCGCGCAATGCTTCCCAGGCACGGCCGATCGGCAGCCGGCGCAGACGCAGCGTCACCCAATTGGTCAGCAGCGCGAGCGCCAGGATCAGATAGAACAGAAAGACGATGCGGTGGGTCGCGCTGTAATCGAAGCCGAATACCGCGGCGAAGCCGTCTTCGTCATTGTTGAACGGGATGCCAAAGAATGACGGGCGCGGGATCGACGAGATGCCGTTCGGCCCGCCCGTCACATCCTGCCAATTGAGCAGGACAATGCGGATGATTTCGCCGAACGCCAGCGTGACGATGGCGAGATAGTCGCCGCGCAGCCGCAGCACCGGGAAGCCGAGGATGATGCCCCAGAATGCGGCGAGAATGCCGGCGAGCGGCAGACACGCCCAGAACGACAGGCCGAAGTTCTGCGCCAGCAGTGCGTACGAATAAGCACCCACGGCATAGAACGCGACGTAGCCGAGATCGAGCAGGCCGGCGAGGCCGACGACGATGTTCAAACCCCAGCCGAGCATCACGTAAGTGAGCACGAGGATGCCGAGGTCGAGCGCATAGCGGTTGTTGAAGAACAGGATCGGTGCGGCGATCGCAAAGCCGAGCAGCGCGACCGAAACGTAGCGGCCGATATTCTGTCCCGGCAGCAACCGCGTGACGGCCGTGAAACCCGCGGCGCCGCCGGTACCGGCGGTAGCCGTATTGCGCCAGCGCGCCGGCACCAGCCGCTGCAACTGGATCGGTCCGTCGCCGAACGCCAGCACGCGCAGGAACCGGCCGAGGAATACAGCGGCGACGAGCAGTCCGACATCGTCGAACCGGGTCCAGTAGATCAGCGAGCCGGTCGGTCCGGTTTCGGTGCGGATGCCGACCATCAATCCGAACAGGCCGAGCGCGACGAGCGCCGAGAGTGCGGCGCTTTTGAGCGCCGCGCCGAACGCGAAGCGGGATGGCGAAGGCGCGGCCGTGTCCGTCACGTCAGACTTTCTCCACCTCCGGCCGACCGAGAATGCCGGTCGGCAGGAAGATGAGGACGATGACGAGGATCGAGAAGGCGGCGACGTCCTTGTATTCGATCGAGAAGTAGGCGGACCAGAATGTCTCGATCAGGCCGATCAGGAGTCCGCCGAGCATCGCGCCGGGCAGCGAGCCGATGCCGCCGAGCACGGCGGCGGTGAACGCTTTCACGCCGGCGACGAAGCCCATGTAGAAATCGACGACGCCGTAATAGAGCAGGTACATGATGCCGGCGACGGCGGCGAGCGCGGCGCCGAACACGAAGGTCAGCGAAATGGTGCGGTCGACATTGACGCCGAGCAGCGAGGTCATCCGCATGTCCTGCTCGCAGGCGCGCATGTCGCGGCCGAGCCGCGTGCGGGTGATCAGCCAGGTGAACACCGTCATCAAGGCGACGGTGGTGACGACGATCAGGATCTGCACATAGGAGAGTTCGACCCGGAACGTGCCGTTGTCGAGAATCGTGATGCCGCCCTCCAGCAAGGGCGGCAGCGGCTTGACGCGGGCGCCCTGGGCGACCTGTACGAAGTTCTGCAGGACGATCGACATGCCGATCGCCGAGATCAGCGGCGCGAGGCGGAACGAATGACGCAGCGGCCGGTATGCGACCCGCTCGACGGCCCAGCCGTAAAGCGCAGTCAGCGCCATGGCGATCACCAGCACCAGCAGCAAAGCGAGCGGGATGGCGGTGACGCCGAGCGACACCAGCACGACGAACGCAATAAGCGCGAGAAACGCGCCGACCATGAAGATGTCGCCGTGCGCGAAGTTGATCATGCCGATGATGCCGTACACCATCGTATAACCCAGCGCGATCAGCCCGTAGATCGATCCGAGCGTCACGCCATTGATGAGTTGCTGGACGAAATATTCCACGCGGCCCCTCGGTGGCGTTCGTCGGTCCCCGCGAATCCTTAACAGGATGGCGGGAATGCGGCAACGCGACACAGCGGCAAAAAATTAATCCTGCACCGATCTGCGGTTCCCGTGGAACGTCGCCGTCATCCATATCGTTGGCTTAGGCGAGTCCTTCCAGCACATGGAGCGTTCGATGAATCAGCAGAATCAGAACCAGTCCGGCCAGCAACAGCAGCAGGGCGGGCAGAAGCCCGGTCAGCAGCAACAGCAGGGTGGTGGCCAGAAACCTGGTCAGCAGCAGCAGTCCGGCCAGCAGGACAAGCCGGGCCAGCATCAGCCGCAGCGCTGAGGCGAGGTAAAGGAAATGGGCTCCACTCGGGTGGGGCCCTTTTTCTTTCTGCTTTTGTGGGCTCGATCTGCCTGATCCAACCTGTGGGAAAGACGGCGCGGGCGCGCCGGTTGTCCACCCCGTACGCTTAACAGGTAAGGTAAAGCATCGGTATCTTTTGAACCGGCAATCCGACCCAACTACGCATGAGGCTCCGCAAAGGAGAACAGCATGCGTTATCGGGGTCTGGTCACGGCATCGCTTCTGTCCATCGCGCTCTACTTCATGCTGTTCTGGGGCTTCGACGCGCTCCGCATCCTGACGTCGCCGGCCTATGGTCTGGAAGCCGCATGGCATTCGCAGGTGGTTTACTGGGTCGGTCGCTGGCTCGGCTTCGGGCCGCAAGGGTTGCTGCAGCTTGCTGCCGGCTATGGGATCGTCAAATTTGCGGTGGCGGGCGTGTTCGCCGTGCACCTTCTCGACCGCGCGCGCTGTTGGCGCGGTGGCAGGCCGGACATGGACGTTCTGGAGATGGCGCTGTTCCTGGTCGTCATCGTCAGCATCGTCACCGTCGCGCCGGCGATCTGGCAGCATGATCCGACGCTGATCCGCTCCTGCACCATGAATCTGGTGTTTGCGAGCCTCGCCGCGGCGCTGGTCGCCATCGAGTGCAACGAGCAGGAAAAGGCTGCTGCGTCCGTCGCCGAGCCCGGCGTCATTGAAATGACTGAACAGGATGTGGTGGCTGCCGAGCCCTCGACCGCCACCGTCGTCACCACGAAGTCGGGTGAAGGCTGGTACGCGCCGTGGCGTTGAATTCGGCTTTTGAAATTCGGCGCTGAAATCTGGCGCTGAAATCCGACGGTAAAGATTTGTGCTGAAACAGAATCCGGCTGACGGTCAGCCGGATTTGCTATTTTGGGCCTTATCGAGTTCGGTGACGATCTCGGCCGCCAGCTTGAATGCATGGTTGGCCGCCGGCACGCCGCAATAGATCGCCTGCTGCTGGACGATCTCCCGGATATCGTCGGTGCTGAAGCCACCTTCGGTGAGGGCGGCGCGCACGTGCATCTTGAACTCGTCCCA
>JBQCFU010000230.1:0-4309 GCA_051958775.1 Pseudolabrys sp. | reverse complement strand
GATCCATGGCCCTATGGTCTCGAGCCGAACCGGAATGCGCTGGAGACCGTTCAGCGGTATCTGGTCGAGGACAGCTTCCTGGATGAAGCGATGCGGATCGACGACGTTTTCGTGCCGGTGAACGACCCGCGCGAGGCGGCTCCGTAAGCGGCACATGGGTCGACCGCGCGCCGGGCAACCGCCCGCGGCAGGACCAAACCGGTTTTGCGAAGATCGGCCCTGCGGCCGTTTCAGTCTGGTGCCAAATTGGAGCGGGCGAAGGGATTCGAACCCTCGACCCCGACCTTGGCAAGGTCGTGCTCTACCCCTGAGCTACACCCGCATCCGTGGCGAAAGGCACCGGCCAAAGCCGGGCCGCCGGGCGTTCCTATAGACACAGGCCCGGCTCTTTGCAACCACGGTGACAGCCCGCCGGCAAGAAACCCGTCCGGCATCGTCAACTGCCCGTATCGCGCCGCCCCCGCCCCATGCCCGCTTCGCCCCAAGACCTGTTCGCCGCCCTCGACCGCCTGGGCATCCAGCATGCCACCGTGACCCATCAGGCGCTGTTCACGGTCGCCGAATCCCGCCATTTCCGCAGCCGCAGCCCGGGCGCCCACACCAAAAACCTATTCCTGCGGGACAAAAAAGCGGCCGTTTACCTCGTCGTCGCCGAGGCGGACGCAGTGATCGACCTCAAGGGGCTGCACCGGCTACTCGGCGCCAGCGGCCGGTTCTCGTTCGGGTCGGAGGACCTGATGATGGAACTCCTCGGGGTCCGGCCTGGCTCCGTGACCCCGTTCGGCGTCATCAACGATACGCATGGCCGGGTCACGGTGGTGCTGGACGCGGCCATGATGGAGCATCCGGTGCTCAACTATCACCCGCTCGACAACACCATGACCACGACCCTCGGCCGCGAGGATCTGGTCCGGTTCCTGGAGGCGACCGGCCATCCGCCACGGATCGAGGCGGTCTCCGGCGTCAATCAGTCCGCCCAGCCAATCAGTCCGGACGATTGAATTTAGGTTCCACATGCCCATGTTTCCGTCATACACAGACGGCCCACCGGCGGCCTCTCAGCCGGGTTCAGTTTGATTGCGACAGCGCAGGACGGCGAGGATCAATGCTGCAGAATGGCGGAGAAGCACCGGGAACGCTGACAGGCTTGGCAGGAGCCGCCGCGCCCGCCGACGACCTGATCAAGGACACGACCACGCAGACCTTCATGAAGGACGTGATGGAGGAATCACGTCGTCAGCCGGTGCTGGTCGACTTCTGGGCGCCGTGGTGCGGCCCGTGCAAGCAGCTCACGCCGGTTCTGGAAAAGAGCGTGCGCGCCGCCAAGGGCAAGGTGAAGCTCGTCAAGATGAACATCGACGAGCATCCGCAGGTGGCGGGCCAGCTCGGCATCCAGTCGATCCCCGCGGTGATCGCGTTCGTCAACGGCCAGCCGGCCGACGGCTTCATGGGCGCGCTGCCGGAAAAACAGGTGCTCGAATTCCTGCAGCGCCTCACCAAGGGCGCGGTCGGCGCCGAAGAGCGCGATGGCCTCAAGGCCGCGGAAGAAGCACTTGCGGCCGGTGACGCGGCCGGCGCGGCCGACATCTATGCGGCGCTGCTCGCCGAGGACGGCACCAATGTGGTGGCGCTCGCCGGCCTCGCGCGCTGCCAGCTTGAACTCGGCTCGATTGAGCAGGCGAAGCAGACGCTGACGCTGGTGCCGGCGGCCAAGCACAACGATCCGGCCTATGCCGCCGCGCATGCGGCGATCGAGTTGGCCGAACAGGCGCAGTCGCTCGGCCCGGTGAACGAACTCGAACAGAAGATCGCCGCAAACCCGGCCGATCATCAGGCCCGCTTCGATCTCGCGGTGGCACTCAATGCTGCCGGCAAGCGCGAAGACGCGACCACGCATCTGCTCGAAATCTTCAAGCGCGATCGCAAGTGGAACGACGATGCGGCACGCAAGCAGCTCGTGCAGTTCTTCGAGGCCTGGGGCTCGGCCGATCCGGCAACCGTCGATGGCCGGCGCCGGCTTTCGACGCTGATGTTTGCCTGATTGTTTGCGCATGGTCCTGTGCGGTCATGGTTTGAACGCGCACACCGCGGGACACGCCATCCCCTCTGCATGAGGTAAAAGCTGAGTTGCAAACTGAGGTATTTGCGATGCCGATGAATGCCAACTATCGCGGCCCTGCCGATCTGCCGCATGACATTCCGGTGTTCCCGCTACCGGGCGCGCTGCTGCTGCCGCGCGGCCAGATGCCGCTCAACATCTTCGAGCCGCGCTACCTGGCGATGATCGACGACGCGCTGCGCGACGGGCATCGGCTGATCGGTATGATCCAGCCCGATCCGGCACAGTCCGGCCCCGACGATACGCCGCCGCTCTACAAGGTCGGCTGCGTCGGACGCATCACCCAGCTCGCCGAAAGCGGCGACGGCCGCTATTTGATCGAACTCACCGGCATCGCCCGCTTCGAGGTCGAGGAAGAACTGGACGTTACGACCTCTTATCGCCAGTGCCGCGTCACCTACACCTTCCTCGACGATTTCGAGCCGCGCAAGGGCGAAGCGGCGGTCGACCGCGAAGCACTCCTGAAGGCGCTGCGCGAATTCCTCGAAGCCAACAATCTCAAAGCCGACTGGGACGGGATCGAGAAGGCGCCGAACGAAGCACTGGTCAACGCGCTCGCGATGATGTCTCCTTATGGGGCGCCGGAGAAACAGGCGCTCCTGGAAGCCAAGGACCTCAAGACGCGAGCGGAAATCCTGGTCGCCGTCACCGAGATCGAGCTTGCCAAGAAGAACACCGACGGCGAAACCAAGCTGCAATAGAGCACGAAGGGGCGAGCGATGGCCGAGACTAGCGAACCCAGAACCGGGTCGGTCGATCCGAAGCTTTTGGAAATCCTGGTCTGCCCGCTGACCAAAGCGACCCTGGAATATGACGCCGCGCGTCAGGAGCTGATCTCCCGCAGCGCCAAGCTCGCCTATCCGATCCGCGACGGCATTCCGATCATGCTGCCGGAAGAAGCCCGCAAGCTCGACTGACACAATGGATAGGCGAACGATGCTCAAGGTGTGGGGCCGCAAGAACTCGATGAACGTGCAGAAGGTGATGTGGGCGTTGGCGGAGCTCGATCTGCCGAACGAACGCATCGATGCCGGCGGCGCGTTCGGCAAGACCAAGGATGCTCCTTATCTCGCCATCAATCCCACTGCGCTGGTGCCGACGCTCGACGACGACGGCTTTATCCTGTGGGAATCGAACAGCATCGTTCGCTATCTCGCCGCGCGTCACGACAAGAACCATGTGCTGGAGCCGGCCGATCTGCAGGAGCGCGGCCGCGCGCAGATGTGGATGGACTGGCAACTCTCCGTGCTGCAGCCCTCGCAGCGCGACCTGTTCTGGGGCCTGATCCGCACCGAACCGAACAAGCGCGACCAAACGGCGATCAATGCATCGCGCGACAAGAACACCGAGGCAATGAAGCTGCTCGACGCGCAGCTTGCCAAAACCGCCTATGTCGCCGGCGATACATTCACCTATGGCGACATTCCGGTAGCGATCAACGCTTATCGCTACTGGGCGCTGGTGCCGGACCATCCGCCGCTGCCGCATGCCCGCCGCTGGTACGATGCCGTCGCTGCACGGCCGGGCTATGCCGCGCATGTGAGCGCGGTGCCGCTGTCCTAGACCGCGTCAGGGCATTTCGCCGCGCAGCAGCTTCGGCACCTCGCCGGTGATACCGGCAGCTTCGCGGATGAAGAACGACTTCATCGCCGGCATTCGCTCGACCAGACCCAGACCGCCAGCGCGGATGAGCCGCAGCGCGTCCGAGTGATTGGAGAACAGGCGGTTCAGTCCGTCTGTCGCGACGCCCATGGTCATGGTGTCGAACCGGCGCCAGCGCTGATAGCGCTCCAGCACATCGTAGGTGCCAGGATCGAGACCGAGCCGCGCGGCATCGGCCACCACTTCCGCCAAGGCCGCGACATCGCGCAGACCGAGATTGAGGCCCTGCCCCGCGATCGGATGGATCACATGCGCGGCGTCACCGACCAGCGCGACACGATCGGCGACGAAAGCACGCGCGGTATAAAGCCCGAGCGGAAACGCGCGCCGCGGACCGGTCGCGCTGAGATCGCCGAGCTTGAGGCCGAAGCGCCGCTCCAGCTCCGCATGGAATTCGTCGTCAGGGAGCGCAACGATCCGCTCCGCTTCCTTGGTCTTCTCCGTCCACACCAGCGACGAGCGGCGGCCGGTGAGCGGCAGGATCGCGAACGGACCGGCGGGCAAGAAATGTTCCTCCGCACGGCCGTT
>JBQCFU010000229.1:0-4912 GCA_051958775.1 Pseudolabrys sp. | reverse complement strand
CCTGTTTCCAGCGGGCGATGTCGTCGCGAATGGTCTTTGCGGTTTCTTCGGGTGTGCCCGGCTCGGCTGTGACGCCCTGAGCGCGGAAGGTTTCCTGTACGTCCTTGCGGCTGACGACCTCGCGCAGCGCCGCGTTGAGCTTGCTCGTGATGTTAGCCGGTAGATCGACCGGCGCGATCAGCGCGCTCCACAGTGCCGCCTCGCAGCCGGGCGCGCCGGCCTCTGCGATGGTCGCGACGTCGGGGATGATTTCGACACGCTTGGTGCTCATCACCGCATAGGGCTTGAGTACGCCATCGCGGATCTGCCCGAGCACCGGAGGAATGGTCGCGACGATCATGTCGATCCGGCCCGTCAGCAGGTCGGTGACCGACTGCTCGGTGCCGCGATAGGGCACATGCGTCACCTGAATGCCGAGCTTCCATTTCACCAGTTCGCCCGCGAGATGGGTCAGCGTCCCGGTGCCGGCCGAGGCATAGCTGAACTTGCCCGGCTCGGCCTTCGCCATGGCGGCAAAGTCCTTCAATGTCTTTGCCGGCAGCTTGGGCGAGGCGATGAGGAGGAATGGCGAACTGCCGATCATACCGATCGGCGTGAAGTCCTTGGTCGCATCGAACGGCAGATCGTTGTAGACGGCCGCGGTCGCCGCGTGCGTACTGGTATTGGCGAGGCCCAGCGTGTAGCCATCCGGCGTCGCCTTGGCGATGGTGTTGGTGCCGAGGATAGTCGCCCCGCCGACCCGGTTCTCGACGATGAACTGCTGCCCGAGCTTTTCGCTCAGTTTGGCGGCGACGATGCGGGCAATGGTGTCGGAGCTCGAGCCCGCGCCGAATGGCACCACGATCCGCACGATTCGGTCTGGCCAATCAGCCCGTGCGGAGCCGGTCATGACCAGGAAGGCCGCGCCTCCGGTGACGGTTGCGAACAAGTCGCGGCGGTTCAGCGACAGCAGGTCCGCCGCGCCATGGGCTTGGCGATTTTCGTCAGACGACATTGGTGCGATTCCCTATGAATGTTGTGTTTGTTCCCGTCTTCTTGCGGACGGTTTTTTCAGGCAGCGGTCCCCGCAAAGGGTCGGATCAGTTCGGCTGCGGAGAACGATCTGGCGTATTGCTCGGCAGGCGCATCGCCATAAAGCGTGGTGCGCTGATGCGGCGTCCGGCCGATCGACGCGATCAGCTCTTCCATGGCCGCCGGTGCCATTTCCTGGCCGTGGGTTGCTCCGGCGGAGCGGGTGATGGTCTCGTCCATCAGCGTACCGCCCGCGTCGTTGGCGCCTGCGCGCAAGCACCATTTGACGCCCTCCGGTCCCATCTTCACCCACGAGGTCTGGATGTTGGTGATCAGCGGATGCAGTGCGAGCCGCGCTACCGCATGCACCAGGATGGCTTCGCGGAAAGTCGCGCCGCTGCGTGCGCGCCCGTGCAGATAGATCGGGGTTTCCATCGGGACAAACGGTAGCGGCACCAATTCAGTGATGCCGCCGGTCTTCGCCTGAAGATCGCGCAGCCGCATCAAATGCCGTGCCCAGTGGCGCGGCCGATCGACATGGCCATACATGATCGTCGCCGTGGTCTTCAGGCCGACGCGATGCGCTGTCTCGATGATGTCGAGCCATTGCTGCGTATTGACCTTGTCCGGGCAGATCACGGCGCGCACTTCGTCATCGAGGATCTCGGCCGCGGTGCCGGGCAGGGTGCTGAGCCCGGCTTCTTGCAACCGTTCCAGCAGCGTCGCGACCGGGATGCCGAGCGTTTCCGCGCCCTGGTGAATTTCCAGCGGCGAGAAGGCATGAATGTGCATTCCCGGCACGGCTTCCTTGATGGCACGGCAGATCGAGAGATAGGTCTCGCCGGTATAGTCAGGGTGGATGCCGCCCTGCATGCAGACCTCGGTGGCGCCGCGCTCCCAGGCTTCGGTCGCGCGCCGCTGGATTTCCTCAAGGCCGAGGTTGTAGGGCCTGCCGCGCAGATTCTCGGCAAGCTTGCCCTTCGAGAACGCGCAGAACTTGCAGCGGAAGTAGCAGATATTGGTGTAGTTGATGTTGCGTGTGACAACGTAGGACACGGTGTCACCGTTCACGCGTGCACGTAACGCATCGGCGGCTTCGCAGACGCGCAGGAAGTCCGTGCCGCGCGCCGAGAACAGCGTCACAAGATCGTCTTCGGAATAATCGCCCGGCCGATCGAACAGGGCTTGCAGCCGGTCGGAGATCGACTGTCGGCTGCGTTCGGCTGCCGGCAGTGGGACAGGCGTGTCGTGCCCGGCACCGGCGACCCAGCTATCGGGCCGCGCGAAGTTGTCCGCATCGCTCGCGCGCAGCGAGGGCGTGCGCAATGCGGGATCGAGCCATTGTTCCGGTTCATTGAGATAGGCCGGGTAGATAGCGAGACGGCCCACCAGCACCTTGCCGGCCTGTGCGGTGCGCTGCTCCAGCATGCGCAGTGCCGGCCACGGTGCTTCGGGATTGACGTGATCCGGTGTCACGGGCGATACGCCACCCCAGTCGTTGATGCCGGCTGCGACGATGTCGGCGAGCGATCCGCCGGCGAGGTTCGGCGGCGCCTGAATGTTCATGGCTTCGCCGAACAGAATGCGGGCAACAGCGATGGTCCACAGATGATCCTCTGCATCCGGCTCCGGAGCGTTCGCCATGCGCGTGTCCGGCTTGGCGCGGAAATTCTGGATGATGATTTCCTGGATGTGCCCGTAGCGGCGATGCAGATCGCGCAGAGCAAGCAGCGACTCGATCCGCTCGCGGCGGGTTTCGCCGATGCCGATCAGGATGCCCGAGGTGAAAGGCACCCGTGCTTCGCCGGCAGCAGCGATGGTGGAGCGCCGTACCGCCGGCGCTTTATCCGGCGAGCCGAAATGCGGCATCCCGCGTTGCGTCAGTCGCTCCGACGCGCTTTCCAGCATGATGCCTTGCGAGACGGAGACCTTGCGCAGCCGCTCCAGATCTTCGCGGCTCATGACGCCGGGATTGAGATGTGGGAGTAGGCCGGTTTCCTTCAGCACCAGCTCTGCCATAGCCGCGAGATAATCGAGTGTGGTTTTGTAACCGAGCGCGTCGAGCGCTTCCTGTGCCGCGCGGTAGCGCAATTCCGGCTTGTCGCCGAGCGTGAATAGCGCCTCATGACACCCGGCAGCAGCGCCGGCGCGCGCAATTTTCAGCACTTCTTCCGGCGAGAGGTAAGGTGCGCCCACCACCCGCGGCGGCTGCGCGAAGGTGCAGTAGTGACAGGTGTCCCGGCACAGCTTCGTCAGCGGGATGAACACTTTCTTGGAATAGGAGACGATTGATCCATGGCCGCGGTCGCGGATTTCCGATGCGGCTCGCATCAGTGCCGGCAGGTCATTGAACTCAGCCAGCGCGAGAGCCTCGTCGTCAGTCAGGTCGGCGCGTGCGAGGCGATCGGCGAAAGAGGGCAGGATCGTCATCAGGTTGGGTCCGCTGCGATGGCGAGGGCGCGCACGCGTCCCCAATGGATAAAATCGTGGCGATCGAGGAACGCTTGCGTTCGCGTGGCTGAGCCGAGCCTGTCGAAGGCAATCAGATCTTCGATATGGTCGATGTCGCGCGCAATGCCGGGCAGCCGGACAACCTGCGGCATGATGCCGTGGTCACGCGCGCTTTTCAGATGCGGATAGAAACTGTCGTCGCCGAATTTCAGCGGCACGGCGGTCGGTGGCGACACGACCACGGTGTTGGAGCCTTTATCATCGTGTGATGGCACGATGGTGAAAGACGGCCCCGGCTGATGCAGGGCGACAACCTGGTCGATCTCCGTCGCAGTGACCAGCGGAATGTCGCCCGGAAGCTGGAGGATCGCGTCGGCGCCTTCCTCTGCCAACCGGCGGGCTGCTGCGGCGACCACCCCGGTGTGGCCCGTACGTGCGTCGTCGGTAAATACCCGTCCGCCATGACGCTGGGCAAGCGCTTGCGCTACCGGATCAAGCGTAGCGATGATGAAGCCCGAGAGGCCGCGGGTCTGCGACACGGCCGCGACCACATCTTCCAGCATCGCGCGCACCAGTTGCACATGCAGATGCGGCGGCACGCCGCTCGACAACCGCTGCTTGGCACCGGTGACTTCCTTCACCGGAATGACCGCCCAGATCTTGCGTGCGGCTGCCATCAGGCTGCTCCCATCGCACTGTTCTTGCGTCGGATAGAAGGCTGTTGCGCCAACCGGTCGGCGAAGGCGAGGGTCGCTTGGGCCAGCGCGATCTTGTCGTCGAGGCTGCGCATCAGGACCGGACGCGCATCGAGCGTCACGGCATGTGCTGGGGCAATTGCAGCATCGGCATGATCGACAATGAACCCATCGATCAGACCGGCATAGTGGTCGGCGGCGCTGGCTGCCGTCACGGCAATGCCGAGCTCGCCCATCATCTTCGCCGTCGGTCCCTTCACGGCCTCGCCGCCGATGATCGGCGAAATCGCGACGACGGGCGCCGGGCATGCGGCGAGCGCGGCGCGCACCCCGGGCAGCGCGAGGATCGGGTCGACGCTGATAAACGGATTGGACGGGCAGATCACGACAGCACGCAGACGGGGATCGCGCAGCGCAGCGAGGAAAGCTGGGTGCGGGTTGGCTTCTCCCGCGCCGGCGAAGCGGAAGCCAGTGACGGCGGGTGCACATTGCATGCCGACAAAATAGCGTTGGAAATCGAGCATGCCGTCCGCCGTCATCACCTGCGTACGAACAGGGTCGTCGCTCATCGGCACGATCTGCCCACGCGCGCCGAAACGGCGTGCAATATCAGTCGTGACGGCCGAGAGCGTTTCACCGTTACGCAGGCGGCGCGTGCGCTCCACATGCAGTGCAAGATCGCGGTCACCGAGTTTGAACCAGGTCTCGCCGCCGAGCGCCCCAAGCGTCTCCATGAACGACCAGGTCTCGTCGCG
>JBQCFU010000228.1:0-17408 GCA_051958775.1 Pseudolabrys sp. | reverse complement strand
AATTCAGAAAAGCTTCAGAACTCTGCAGCCTCTCCATCAGGACATCGGATGGGGATTGCAGGAAGCTTGCGGGGTGAGTCTCCGGCACGCCGCGCCGCAGTGGCGCGCGTCCGGGGGCTTTGTGCTGTTGCCGGCAGGGCTGCCGGGGGCACCGGTTTCACACCAGGGGAGACATCCAGTGAAGTTTCTTTCAGCGGCCGTGCTGTTCGTTCTGTGCCAGATTCCGTTCGCAGCTTCGGCGCAGACCATGAATGCCGACGACCTCAAGTGGGTCAATCAGTGCATCAACGACAACAAAGGTGAGCCTGGCGCGACGCCGGCCATCGTCCGTGCTTACTGCATCTGCATGAACGAGAAGATGGACAACAACGAAAGCCAGTCCATCACTCAGTGGGAAAAATCGCATCCGAACGAGCGCAAGGCCTGCGATAAGCAGTCGGGCTGGCGCTAAGCTGAACATCGCTGACGGAAGCGGCCGCCTTGGGGCGGCCGTTTTTTTTGCGAGTGTGTGCCGGTGCGCGCTATTTCGGCGGCAAGCCGGCGGCGACCAGCAGATCGACGATTTCGGTCGTGCGCTTCATGTAGCGTGGGCTTTGATTTTTTGTCGGCAGACCGACATTTTCGGCGGTCGTGCCGGGCCGCAATTGCAGGCCCTTGGTGATAAGGGCGCGCGCTTCGTCGTGCCGTCCCAGTGCCTGGTAAGACGCGGCGATCATCATTTGCGTGCGGCCGGAGCCGGGCGTGATGGCGAGTGACCGCTCGAGCCACGGTAGGGCATCTTCGTAGCGCTCAAGGCAGACCAGCGCGAGGCCTGCGCCGAGCAGCCAGGTCCAGCGTGACACGCGCGGGGTGTCGACCGCATCGGCCCGCTGGAATGTCGCCAATGCATCCTCGAATCGGCCGAGCCGAAGCTGTGCCATGCCGAGCTGGAACATCGTCAACCCGTCCCAGGGGTCGAACCGCAGCGCGTTCTCGCAGGCGACCAGCGTTTCGGAAAACTCGTTGATGGTCTGCAGGAAGCGGCAATAGCCCTGCAGCACCGGAATATAGTTCGGCTCCTTCGCCACGGCGTTATCGAGCATGGTCTTGGCGCGCCGCTCGATCGCGCCGGTTTCCGCCGGCGGATACCAGACGATCTGGACGCCGCGGATCAGATGTGCGGCGAGCGCGGCGCTGACGTCGACATCGCCGGGCTTTGCCGCGTGCGCTTTCTCCAGCATCTCCTGCGCGGCCGCAAAGCGTTCGCGGCTGGTCTGGTTGATGAAGGCGGCCGCCTGCTCGACGATGATCTTCGATTCCGGCGACGAGACGCTGGTGTGGGTCAGCGCGTTGATCCGCAAGGCGAGCGGATTGCCGATGCCGGCGGTGAGGCGCGTCTGCTGGAGCCGTTCGTCGAGCGACGTGAACGGCACGGTGTAACTGCCGGACCATTGCACCTGGCCCCTGCTGTTCTCGATCAGCCGTGCGCGCACTTCCCATTCGGTGGCGCCGCGCTGCAGGTCGCCGCGCACGACGAAGTCCGGCTTGGCGGAAGCGGCTGCGGTGGTCGGTGCGGAGGACTCGCGCGGCGGCGCCAGCACCCGGATGTTTCGGACCTTGGACAAGCCGTCGGTCAGTTGATCGGTAATGTTGGCCGCCATCGCGGTCGTCGCCTGATCCGGAGAGCGGATCTCGATCGGCATCACCGTCATGGTCCGCGTGTCGGGGGCGTAGAACCGGCGGGCGATCATCGGCGCGGCGACCGCGATCCCAAGCGCGCCGCAGACCCCGAGTAAGGCGAGGAGCAGCGACGGGCGCCACAGGCGCTGCCAACCGATGTGGGTGGCGGCGGAGGGCAGGTCGACCGGCGCGGCCGGGTCCGGTTGCGCGGAGGGTGAGGCGCCGGGAGCGGCGGGGCCGGAGGCGACCTCCGCGTCGAACATGTAGCCGCGGCCGGAGACGGATTTGACGACCTGGCGTTTCTCGTCACCGAGGGCCGATCGGATTTCGCGGATGCACTGGAAAAGACTGTCCTCGCCCACATGAATGTTGGGCCAGATCGCCGTCATCAGCTCCTGCTTGGTCAGAATCCGCCCGTGATTCGACGCCATCATATGCAAGGCGGCGAATGTTTTAGGGCGCAGTTTAATGACCTGACCGTCGGTCCGACGTAGTTCGGCCCGTTCGGAATTCAGCTCAAAACCATTGAAACGGAGCACCGTTCCCCCCGGCGTTCGGCTTCCAACGTCTCAGAACGTGCGAAAATAAGAATATTTTCAGAATACGTCCGCCGCCCCGTCAGGACTCCCCGAAGCGCATCTGACATTCTGCATCCCTTACCATTTCGTAAACGCCAATCAAGCGGCTGGGGGAAGCACGGTGAAGGCCAGGGGTCTGGTGAACGGTTGCGTCGCAGCCGGCCAGCGACGTCCGCGCGGATTTGCGCGGCGATCCCCCTTTGCGTCCGCCTCCGCGACCCGC
Source organism: Pseudolabrys sp. (assembly GCA_051958775.1). Taxonomy (GTDB): domain Bacteria; phylum Pseudomonadota; class Alphaproteobacteria; order Rhizobiales; family Xanthobacteraceae; genus Pseudolabrys. The sequence continues at coordinate 14,948 of JBQCFU010000228.1, read as the reverse complement.
CTGTGGGTCGTCGACCATCTCACGATGCGGATTTTCGCCGTTGCGATGACCATCGTGATGGTGCTCTGCCCAGCCTTGGGCTTCGCCCAGAGCGTCCCGGCCGGGACGGTTAACATCGTCCCGGATGGCCGCACCGCGACCACGGTGACGACCAACGGCTCGGTCAGCACCGTTACCACCAGCACGGTTTCCGGCCCGAATGCCTTCAACTCGTTCTCGCAATTCCAGATCGGGCGGGGTGCCACCGGTAACCTGATCCTGCCGAACGGCACCAGCAACCTGATCAACCTGATCAATGGCAACGATCCGGCCGTCATCAATGGCGTCCTCAATTCGTATAAAAACGGCGAGATCGGCGGCAATGTCTACTTCGCCGCGCCGGGCGGTTTCGTGGTCGGCTCCCATGGCGTGGTTAACGTCGGGGCGCTGAACGTCACCACGCCGACCCGCGAATTTGTCGACAGCGTGGTCAGCCGGAACGGTCAGATCAACCAGGGCGCGGTTGATAATCTGCTGGCGGGCACTGTGCCGTTGTCGCCCAACGGCAATATCCGCATTCGCGGCCGGGTCAACGCAGTTGATGCCGTTCGCCTGACCGGCCAGAACGTTTTTGTCGGACAGCGCGATGCGGCGAACGCCGCACACGCCGCAAAGTTTGCGTCGACGGTCAACAGCAAGGGGCTGCGCAGCGCGAACGGCATCGTCGTGCGCAATGGCTCGATCCAGATCGTCGCGGCTGACAGCGCCAAGATCAACGGCCGCATGACGGCGCGGAAGGGCGGCACGATCTCGGTGTCGGCGAAAAACGACGTCAGGATCGGCGCCAAGGCGAACATCAGTGCGAACAGCAACAACGGGCCGGGCGGAACGGTTCTCGTCACCGGCCGCGATATCGTCGTCGCCGGGTATGGCACCCTCTCTGCGAAAAGCGTGAATGGCGATGCCGGCACGGTCCGGATCATCGCCGACCGCTCGCTTGTGGTGGAGCCGAACGCCTTGTTCGATGTCAGCTCGGCGCAGGCCAATGCCGGCATCGTTGAACTGAGTTCTTACGGCACGTTCAATCTTCAGAACGGCTTTACCGTCAACGGCTCGGCGCCGAACGGTCGCGCCGGCACGCTGATCACCGATCCGCCTGACGTCGTGGTCGGCGATCCGAACAGCGACAGCGGCGTGACGCTGTCGAACAGCGATATCGTCGCCGCGGTCAACTCGACCTCGGCCGGGATGACGTATCTGATCCCTGCGGGCAACGAATTCCTGCTCGCCGCCAACGGCGTGATCCGCGGCCAGCGCAGCGACGGCACGACGGTCAACATCAAGATCGCCGCCACTAAAAGCATTACCATCGACGGCATCATCGATACGCGTGCCTACAGCGGAGCGCTGGTCACGACCACGCTCGCCGATGCCAGCAAATTCTCGACCGGCAGCTCCGGCTCGGTGACGCTGGAATCGCAGAAGATCACGATCTCGGCGGGCGGCAAGGTGCTCGCCGACGTCAATAACGCGACGGGCGCAGGCGCAACGTCTTATGCGGGCGGCGATATCACGCTGACGGCGGTGCACACCGACCATCAGGCGCAACTGGCGTCGAATGCGGATGCGGAGATTTCCATCGCGGGCGCACTGGCCGGGCGCAACATCACCGCGACGGCCAAGGCTGACGCCAGCACCAATTTCCAGAACTCCGCGCTCGGCATGGCCCAGTTCGCCGCCGGCTTCCTGCTTGGCGCGCTCGCCGGCATCAACGGCGGCTACGTCAAATCCGAAGCGACGGCGAAAGTGACCCTCGAAGACGGCGCCGACATCCGCGCCACCGGCGCGCTGACGCTTGCCGCGCAGGGCTGGGTCGAAGCCAAGGATCCCGCCGTCACGTTCTCGCTGTCGGCGCTGCAAAACGCCGTTGCCGCCGGTGCGGTCGTCGGCATCGCGAACGCCTACGTGCAGACACGGGTGAAGTCGGGAGCAAAGATCTCTGCCGGCGATCTCGTTGTTCTGGCGGAGAACCACACGAACCTCGATATCTCCTCGCTGGTGATTTCCGGGCAAACGGCGGCCGATGCATCGCTCGCTTATTCGACGGGCACCGTGAACACCCGCGCACTGATCGACCCGGGCGCGATCATCAATAAGGTGAGTAACGTCACCGTCGCGGCGCAGAACCAGAACAGTTTCTCGACCTCGGCTACCGCGTTGTCGGCTGGCACCGGACGCGCGGCGTTCGCCGTCGCGATCAGCGACGTGACGAACAATGCGGTCGCCAATCTTGGTGCCACGATCGCGCAATCAGCAGGCGCGGGCGCCATCACGGTCTATTCGGGCAACAACACCACAAAGAATTCGGTATCGTCGTCGAGCACCGTCGGCAGTCCGTTCCTGCTGCAGGGCATCGAAGTCGTGACCCAGACCGGCGGTCTCGGTACGCTGTTCGCGCAGGGCGGCGTCCTCGACTCGACCAAATTCTTCGACGTGATGCAGAGCCAGGGCACCACGGCGGCCTCGCGCTTCGGCATGACGCTCGCGCTCAATATGCCGACGCTGACGTCGAGCGCTTCGATCGCGCAGATCGCGCCGAACGCGCAGGACGAGATGGCGGTCGCCGGTACGCTCCCGACCATCGTCGGGTCCGGCAATGTCGGGGTGATCAGCATCCTCACCGACAGTGGTGTTCGCGGTAACGCCTCCGCATCGATTGAATCGAATGCCGTGGGCACCGAAGCCGATCCGACGACCAAGAAGGGCGTGGCGATGGCGGCCGCCGTCACGCAGATCACGGAATCGTCGAACGCCTATGTTGGCTCCGGCGTCCGGCTCACCGGCGCGCATATCGGCGTCAGCGCCGAGACGAAGCTGCCGATCACCAATACGTGGCTCGATTTCGCCACCTTCAAGGATGTGACGACCGAGATTTCCGATCTCATGTCGCACGCCAACGGCAATCTCGGCATCGTCAACAACATCCTGACGACCTATGCCAACGCGACGGCAGATACGCAGACCTTCGGTTTCTCCGGCGCGGTCAACTATTTCAGTGTCACCAACAACACTGTCGCCTGGGTCGGCAGCGGCGCCGTGCTGAACACGACCGGTACGGCTTGCGCCGTCACGTCGAACTGCTGGACCTCGACCCCGACCTTGTCGACGCCGTCCCCGTCCTCGTTCGATCTGACCGGCTCCGGCGCGCCCGCGACTTTCAACTGGAACCACGACGTCGAAGTGCAGGCCACCTCGACCACGCAATCGATCAATATCGGCGGTAATTTTAGCTGGCTGCTGCTGTTCGCGACCAACACGTCGAAGCCCGAAACTCCGGATCAGCCGCCGGGCAACGCAATCGGCGGCTCCGCCAACGTCAATATCTTCGGCACGAATACCATCGCCGGCATTGGCGCGGGCGCGACCGTCACCACGGCCGGCACGCTCGAGGTTCAGGCGAACACCCACGATCTCGTCTATGCGGTCGCGCCGACGGCAGGCAAGGGCTCCGGCCTCGGCCTCAACGGCATCGCCTCGGTGCTGCAGTTCGATAACAATACGTCGGCCTCGATCAGCAATTCGGCGAAAGTGACGGCCGCGAGTGTCGATGTCGGCGCCGAGCAGCACATCTCGACCTTCGATGTCGCGGGGGCGGTCGGCTACAGCAAGGGCCTGGGCATCGGTCTCGGGTTGGCGCTGGCGTCGGTCGACACCAGCACGTCGGCGTTCATCGGCGACAACTCTTCGGCGCTGTCTGGCACCGGCCTTACCGCCGACGACAGGAATTTCACGCCGATCGGCGCCGGCTTCGTCGATGCCTTGAACGTCAGCGTCGAGGCGCTGTCGGTCGGTCGCCTGACCACCGTGGTGGTCGCGGCGCAGGGCAACAACAACACGCCTGATCCCGCCGCCGCGGCAGATGTGAAGGCGACGGACCCGGAGCCTGACGGCCTGCTGTCCGCCATCGGCCAGTTCTTCAAGGGTCGCGGCACGGCAATCGTCGCCAAGATCACCGGCGCCTATAACGGCATCGCGAAGAAGAACACGAACAAGGTGCAGGGCGGCAACTCGACCGCCGGCGCCGGCAGCGCGGCGATCGATCTCACCAATGTCGATACGGTTGCCTCGATAGCCAATGCCACGCTGAAATACGGCACCGGCGGCAACAACACGGTGTCGGTCCAGGCGCTCAACAACACGGTTATCGATACCGCGAGCGGCTCTGCCGCGCTGTCGAAGGGCGCGCCCGGAACCAAGAACACGGTGGGCATCGCCGGTGCGGTCGCGGTGACGCTGAGCTCGGACATGACGTCCGCGAGCATCACGCAGTCGACGATCACGGCGAAGGACGTCACCGTGCAGGCGCTCGCGGGCGGGGAGAGCACGACGCTCGGCCTCGCCGTAGCGCTGACGACCTCGCAGAGTTCGAGCACGCAGGTCTCGGCGTCGGTGTCGATTGCTCAGATCGACAACGGTGTACAGGCAAATGTCGACAGCTCCACGATCGGCCAGGCCACCGGCAACACCGCGGGCGATCTGACGATCATCGCCGATCAGAAGACCAACATCGCCATCGGCGCGGGCTCGCTCTATGCCGGTTTCGGCGGCGGTGCGAGCAACGGCGGCGGCGTCGCCTTCACGCTGGCGGAGATCGGCGATCCGTCGGGCGGCGCGGCGGTCTCGGCAGTGCTGTCGAATTCCAAGGTGTTCAACACCCGCAACCTCACCGTCGAAGCGCTCGACACCAGCCGCATCGCCGCGGGCGCAGCGGTGGCGGGCGGCGGCGCCGACTCCAATGGCTTCTCCGGCTCGGTGATCGTCAACGACATCAATCCGACCATCCTTGCCGAGATTACCTCGGTGCCGGCGGTCGTCGGCCGCGCCCCCGTCTCGGGCGGCATCACGGTGTCCGGCGATGTGAACGTGATCTCGACGAGCGGCTTCATCTCGGCGCTCGATGCGATCATCGCCAATGCGGCGATGTCGTCGAATGGCGGTCTCGTTGCCAGGAACGATTCCGGCGTCGATTTCTCCGCCGGCGATCTGTCGCCCACGAGTGCGACCGGCGCGGCCATCATCGCCGTCGCCGGCAACGTGCAACTCGGCAAAGCCAATGTCGGCGTCTCGATCCTGGTGAACCGGATCGGCACCAGCCATCTTGCCTTGATCGACCGGGCGAGCGTGACCTCGACCGGCGGTGTCGTGAATGTCTCGGCGCTCGACAGTGCGGAGATCATCGGCGTCGCGATCGGCATCGGGGGCGCTACCGGCAGCGTCGCGGGCAACGGTTCGGTCGTCTACAACGCGATCAATAACGCGGTCGTCGCGCAGATCGGCCATGGCGACGACGCGAACGATATTGCCGGAGTCGCTACGGCCACAGTCGATGCCGCTGCAGTCCAGGTCACCGCGCTCGACACCGCGAAGATCCGCGGCGCGGCCGGCGCGATCTCGATCAATATCGGCGGCGGCAACGCGGTCGGCGTCTCGGCGGTGGTCGACCAGATCGAAACCTTCGTGTCGGCGGGCATTGTCGGTGCGACTGTCACAGCCGACAATGCGCTCGGCAACGCCAGTTCGCTGATCAACAGCACCCTGCCGATCGGCGCGGTCCGCGTCTACGGCAGTTCCGATGCCGACATCATCTCCGTCGCGGTCGGCGCCGCGGTGTCGCGCGGTAATGCCCCGCAATCGGCGCAGCAGAATCTCAGCCGGATCGTCGGCCTGTTGCGGCCGACCGCGCCGACGGCGCTCAAGGGCTTTGGGGCCGGCGGCGCCGTGGCGACGCCAACCCCGCCGGGGACACCCGTGGCGCCGGAGGTGCCGGCGAGCGACGGCATTTCCGGCTCGGCGTCGATCGTTATCAGCACCGAGTCCACGTCGGTGTATTCGGGCATCACCAAGGGCGGCAACAACGCCGGCAGCTCGGTTACCGCCAACAGCAGCGTCGTGGTTGGCGCAGCCAATGCCGACGACATCTCCGCCTATGCCGGCGCGATCAGCATCTCGATCAATTCCGGCAAGGGTCTCGGCGCCTCGGTCGTGGTGAACACGATCAATGGCACCACGAGCGCCGGCATCAGCGACAGCACCGTCAACGCTCACGGCGGTGGCGGCACTGCCAACATCGACGATTCGACCCTGGCCAATGCGGTCGATCCGGCCCACGATTACACGCCGGCGAGCAATCCGGACCTCTCGAACGGCACAACCACCATCAAGGGCGTCGCGGTCTATGCCGCATCGCGACAGACCGCCGATACGGTCGCGGCCGTGCTCAGCGCCAGCAACCAGGGCACCGCGATCGCCGCCAACACCATCACCAATGTGATGGGCGGGACGACGCAAGCGACGATCCTGTCGTCGAACATCAACAAGAATCTCCGTTCTGGTGAAATCTCGGCGGTGCGGGTCGGTGCGTCGAGCGCGTCCTATGCCAACAATTTGGACGTCGGCGCGGCCGGCAGCTCGCAGGGTGCGGCCGGCACCATCGTGCTGGTCATCAATACGATGAACCGTACGACGACGGCGAAAATCGACACGAGCGATATCGGATCGTCGTCAGTCTCCGCGGGACAGGTCACGGTCCTCGCCAATGCCTTGCAGGGCACCACCGGGATCGCGGTCGGTGCCGCGCTGTCCGGCAACAGCGCTGCGGGCACCGGATCGTCGCTGGTCAATCTGTTCCAGTCGACGACCACGGCGTCGCTCGACCATGGCACGGTCTATGCCAATGCGCTGTCAGTGACGGCGGACGGCAATAACGGCTTCTTCGCCGCGGTTGGCTCGGGCGCGATCGGCTCCTCGGCCGGCATCGGCGCGACCGTGCTGGTCACCACCAGCAATAACACGGTGCGGGCGCTCGTCGGCGATGCCGATCCGTCGAGCGCGGCGACGGCGCTGCACCTGAGCGGCGCGGTCAATGTCAGCGCCAGCAACAAGACCAGCACCGAGAGCTACGCCATCGTCGGTTCGTTCGGCGGCACGATGGGCATCGCCGCGCAGTTCTCCGGCATCATCGTTACCAACGATGTCGAAGCGGAACTCACCAACACCAGTGTCACGACCAGCGGCAATGTCACGGTGTCGGCGACCGAGACGGATTCGCTCAATCCCGTGGTCGGCGGGATCGCCGGCGGCGGCAGTGCCGGTATCGGCGCAGCAGTCAATCTCGTCATCCTCAAGAGCAACACCCGGGCCCTGATGGCCGGCGCCACGGTCACCACGACCGGCAACGTGACCGTATCGGCGCTGAGCACGCGCGACGTCAGTCCGATCACCGCGATTGCGGGCCTTGGCGGTTCGGTCGGTATCGCCGGTACTGTCGGCGTGGTGCTGATCGGGTCAGGCGCGACCTCCGACCAGATGAGCGTCCTCAATTCCCAGGCCCAGACCGACGATCCGAACGTGCCGTCCGGCGGCACGCTCGACAATGCCGGCCGCGCCACCGGGACCAATGTCGTGGCGGCAACCGGCAGCGGCGTCGACGGCATCTCGGCGCAGATCATCGGCGGCAGCGTCACCGCGAACAAAGTCGATGTGAACGCCAAGGCCGAAACCTCGGTCCTCAATATTGTCGGTGCCCTCGCGGTCGGTCTCGGCGGCGGCGGTTTCGGCGCGGCGGTGGCCTTCACCGACGTCGACCAGAAAGTCACCGCCAAGGCGGTGCAGGGCAGTCTCACGGCGCCGACGGTTTCGGTGACCGCCACCGCCGGCGACCACGGGTCCGGCCATGCGGCGGAGTCCTGGGGCATCGCCGGCGCGGGTGGGCTTTATGCCGGCCTCGGCGCTGCTGTCGGCAAGGCCATCATCAACAACACGATCACCGCCGAATTGGGCTCCACCACTGATGGCGACACGAACGGCGCGACCTCGGGTGTGCTGGCGGTGAACGCGTCCGATACATCGAGGGTCTCGACCTATGGTTATGGCTTCGGCGTTGGCGCCGCCGCGGTCGGCCTGTCGCTCGGCTTCTCGCAGAAGTCGAGCACCGTCACCGCCGATATCGCCGCATCGACGACGGTGTCACGCTTCTCCGACGTGTCGGTGAAGGCGAGCGGCAGCGGCTCGGTCTATTCGCACACCATCGCCGGGGCGGGTGGCATCGTCTCGGGCGCAGGCTCCTCCGCCAACGCGACCGACAGCGAGACGATCTCCGCCGAGATCGGCAGCAATGCGTCGGTGTCGGCGGCGGGCCCGAATGGCATCCTGGTCGACGCCCGCGCGACTCCGAACGTATCGGTGGAATCGGAAGGCGTTTCGGCCGGCGCGGTCGGGATTGGCGCTTCGGTCGCGCTGGCGACGGCCTCGGCCACTGTCACCGCAGATGTGGGCAACGACGCCACATTGTCCGGCGGCAAACTGAAGATCGCCGCTTATGTCTTTGTTCCGACGGGCGGTCATTCGGCGAGTGCGCTCGCGATTGGCGCTGGCGGCGGATTCTTGCTCGGTGTCCAGGCAACTAACGCCCAGGCCAACAATACGTCCAGCGCCACCGCCTATGGCGGCACCGGCCTGCATCTGCCGTCGAACGACGTCACGATCCTGTCGGAGACCGACACCGACCAGTATGCCAAGGGCACGGGCATCGCTGCCGGCTATGTCGGTGCCGGCGCGACCGTGGCCAATACGACCTCCAACACGCATTCGATCGCCTATCTCGACAGCGGGGCGATCACCGCGTCGAACAATCTCGGCATCCTGACGATCACGGCGAGCGGCAACGATAGCAATAAAGCCGATGCGCTGGCCGGCTCCGGCGGTGTCGTGGCCGGCGCAGCCGCGGTCGCTACCACCAGCGCCACCGCCGAGACCAGCGCCACGCTGAAGGATGCGGCGTCGAGCGACACGCTTTACTTCGGCGGGTTCGGTGTCGGCGCGGCGCACACGGCAACTTACGAAGCCAATGGCGACGGCTTCCAGGCCTCGGCGGTCGGCGCCGCCGGCGCGGGCGCCAACAACTCCGTGACCTCGACGACCACGGCTGTCGTCGGCAGCAACTACATCATCAACTCCGCCGCCGGCGACATGAAGGTGATCGCCTCGGATACCGTCAATCAGCTGTATGGCGGGGCGCGGGCAGGGTCGGGCGGCGTCGCCGCCGGTGCCGCGACCGTCAGCGATGCGACGGTCCGGCAGACCGTCACCGCCCACGTCAAGGGCAACACGATCTTCAGCCTCAACGACAATCCGTATACCTCGCTCGCCGCGATCGACATCGAAGCGCTCACCTTCCTCTCGACGAAGGACTCGGTCCGCCTCGATGCCGGCGGTCTGTTCGCCGGCGGCGGCGCCCGCTCGCCCATCGACGCGCACGCGCACAATATCGTGCAGATCGACGATGGCGTGACGCTGTTCAGCGCCGGCAATCTCTATGTCGGCAGCGCCGCGATCATGAAGGCCAGCAACAACGCCAACGCTAAGCTCTACGGCCTGCTGACCGGCGCCGGCGCCAGCACGAACTCGGCACTGAAGGCGACGCAGGACGTCACCATCGGTAATGCCAAGCTCGAAGCATGGGGTCTGTTGAACGTTTACGCCGGCCAGTCGGGCAACGGCTACTATCTGAGCGATCTGTCGGCGAACGGCACGACGATCGTCTACAACTACGCGCTGATCCCGATCACCGCGACCTATAAGGGGCAGTCCTCGGCGGAGAGCCATTCGACCCTGACGCTGGGGACCGGCTCGCGGATTTACGGCGCAAACAATGTGTTCATCGGCGCCGACCCAGGCAACGTCGCTTCCAACGGTAACGGCACCAGCTACAATCCGTATCTGTCGCTGTTCAGCAAGGAAGACCACGACAATGCCGGCGCGACGCCGGTGAAATCGGGCGACGTCATCCTCAATGGCGTGATCGAGGCCGGTATCCACAACCAGGCCAACATCACCATCAACTATGACGGCGTGGTGTCGATGACCACCGGGCCGAGCACGGCGTCGCCGCTGGCCCTCGAGTTCGTCTCCGACCCGAACAATCTCAACCCGGTGATGAGCTACAATCACCAGAAGGTGCAGTATTCGATCGTCGCCGGCTTTAACGCCCATGACGATGCTATCAACACTATCGCGTCGATGAGCGGACTGACCTCCACGCAGGTGGAGGCTGCCGTCGCTGCCCACCAGCAGATCACCGCCCAGAATGACGACGCCTCCGGCACCAAGCAGCGCCAGATCAACACGCTGATCCAGCAATTGCCGTATCTCAACGATGCGGGTGGCCCGGCCTACAAGTTCGGCAACATTCTGGCCTCCGCCGGCAATGTCTCGATCCTGGCGACCACGCTGACCACCACGGGCGGTACGCCGTCCATCACGGCGCGGGACTCGGCCAAGATCACCTTCGACAATCAGGGCATCAAGTTCCTGTTCCTTTCCGATCTGGCGGTGAGCGCGACCACTGGCGGCCGTCTTAACTTCACCGGACAGGCGACCGACACCAATTCGACGGGGATCGCCTTTACGCGCGATCTGACCAACCAGGTGCCGTCGATCATCATCAATGCGTCCTGGAGCGCGACCAACGTCAACCGCCAGCCGATCGATAGCAACGGCGTGGTTTTGACGACGACGCCCGACATTTATTTCGGCGGCAACGTCGTCAACTACAATGGCCTGCTCAACGTCACCAATCAGCTCGGCAACGTGCTGATCACGCGCGACATGCGGGTCGGCACCGTGGTGATGAACGTGCCGAACGGCATGATTGGCGGCAGCCTCGGCGCCAATAGCGTCTACAATTCCAATTATGACGTCTCCTCACAGTGGAACGACGTCGAATATGGGCCGACCAACATCCTTCAGGCGGTGTCGGCGGCGGCGACCTATCTCGGATATACGGCCTATGCGACGGGTGGCGCGTATATCGACGGCGATCCAACCAAGACGCCATACTATTATTATACGGGCGAGGGCCATGTCTCGCCGATCTACGATCCGGTGACCAACTACACCGCCGGCACCGATCGGAACACGATCTTCACCGCGCGCTTGCTGTCACTGTTCTACGGCGGTGGCGGATCGCTCTATTCGGCGATCTTCCTGCCGATCGCGACGACAGGCGCGATGTCCGGATCGCCTGCCGGCAGCACCTTCGCCGGGTGGCAGAACAGCTGGTACAAGGGCCAGGTTTATTGGGACGGGGATTCAGGTCCGTTCAACTGTTCCGGCTGCGGTACCTATTTCCAGCTCATCAATATCCAGAACCAGATGCTGACCGGCGTCACCGCGCCGTCCTCTTCCGTGACGCCTCAGCCGTCGCTGATCACCGCCGGCAAGGCGCTGATCCTGTCGGCCGCGGTCATCAACATCAACGGCGATATCTCCGTCGGTCAGAGCAGCGACTATTCGGTCAAGCTCGACACCAACGCGCAGAGCCGTATCAACTGGTTCAGGAACGACGCAGACCGGCTGGCCGCAGCCAAGGCGGATGCGTCGGCCGGCAAATATATCGATCTGACGGACTACGTCTCATCGGTAAACGGCTCCGACATCAAGATCACGGCGAAGTACAACGCCGTCACGGACCAGATCCTGCTGGATCCGGTGGTGCAGGGGACCGGCGGCTTCGTCTATCTCAACGGCAAGATCATCAGCACGTCGCCGACCGGAAACCCGATGGGTAACATCACGGTCCACGGCGGCGCCGGGACAGTGAAGGTCCAGAATTTGACCGACACCGCGCTGGTGACGAACGTCATCAATACCGGTGTCAGCGCGGCGAGCGTGATCGAGTTTGTCGACCAGTCCAAGAACCTGACGACTTGGTACGTCTACAACGCCGGTGCGCCGGCGAACCAGCAGGTCAGCATCTATCAGCAGGCCGGCGTTAATAACGGCAGCTATAATGCCCTGACGCCTGTTTCGGTGACGGCGAATTCGGGTCTCGCCTATACGCCGGCCGCGCAGCTCTACCAGTGGGTCGACACGCTCAATCTGAGCCGCCCGGATATTTCCGATATGACCCAGTTCGGGTGGCAGCTCGCGCCGGGCAGCAGCAATCCGAACTCGAGCCTCGGCGGCTGGGTCCGCTCGCAGCCGCAAGTTATCGCTGGGTCGCAGGCCACGAATTTCAGCGAGACCCTGTCGGCGTCTGGCGTGTCGCACACCTATGCGGTCGGCACAGGCAACGCTGACTTCGGCACCGATTTCAAGAACGGCACCTGGTATCAGCAGCGTTACTATCAGCTGACATTGACCGCCACCAACCGCGTCAAGGCGGACTTCCCGATCGGCATCAGCTTCACCGGCGGCGGCACCAGCAATATCGACATCACCTCGACCGCCAGCATCGTCGTCAACAACCACATCAACAATCTGCAGGGCAACACGACGCTGACGGCGACCGGGACCACCAACGGCGCGGCGTCGTCGATCACGGCCGGCGCCGATGCGTTCGTCTCCGGTGTGAGCGTGACGATGAGCGCGCCGGGCGGCATCGGCACGCTCGCGAATGGGAATGGGACAAAGACAAAGGCAATCCCGGTCGCCACCTTCGGCGGCCTGCTGACCGCGTCTTCGATCGACCATGACATCGTGATCGCCGCGACCGGCCCGGTGCGGATCGGATCGATCAAGGCCATCGGCGCCAATCCGTCTCAGCCGCTCGGCAGCGTCTATCTGACGGCGAGCGGAGACATCACCCAGTCGTCTATGTTCGACCCGGCCAACCCGACCGTGACCGGCAAGAATATCACCATCAACACGACCGGCGGCGCGATCGGCGCGGTCTCCGGCGTCGATCAGAACAACATCGCGATCCTGACGGACATCAATCCGCTCGTGATCCAGGCGATGGCGACGTCGCTCGGCAACGGCACCTACGACGGCGGCCTGCTCAACAGCACGTCGTCCACCGGCACCTACATCATCCAGTCGAGCGGCGATCTGCGCCTCGGCACCGTGTCGTCGACCAGCGGGCCGGTGTTCCTTGCCGCGATGGGCATGAACGGCCAGCCGGCCAGCATCCTCAATGGCATCACGACCGGCGGTCTCACCAAGGAACAGATCGACCATCTCAAGAGCGTGCAGACCGATCTCGATCTGCTCGGCACCAGCGCCACCAACGGCAGCGGCACCGGCGCGCCAAGCTCGGTCGTCACGTTCCAGAACCTGATCAACAGCGCCTACCGGGATTACTGGCAGTTGCGCAATCTCGCCTTCTATGACGGCGCGACCTACAGCGCGACGACTGCGGCGACGACGCTCGATCCGGCGGCGATCAAGAGCCAGCTTGCCATCCGGCTCAACGTGCCGGTCTCGGCGGTGACCGACCCGCAGGTCCAGGCGGAGATCGCGGTGCGTTCGGATGCGATCAAGGCGCAGATGGCCGCGAAGCTCCATATCCAGGTCGCGGATATCACCGATGCACAATTCAATGCGGAGGTCACCAACCGCGACCTCGGCCGCAAGGTGATTGCAACGCAGATCGCCGCCAAGACCGGCGCCGACGTAGCGACCATTACCGACCAGCAGGTCCAGACCGAGGCGACAAATCGCTACAACAAGGATCAATACCTGCTCGGCCTGAAGACCGTAGCGCAGCTCAACACCACACTCGATAATCTGTTCGGCACGAGTGCGGGGCAGGCGGCGCAGCTGCGGCAGGCAGTTTCGACCACGACATTGACGACGGCGCTGACGACGTTCGATGCGAACTTCAGCTACGCGCTACCGACCACTTCGACCGTCTATACCGAACTCGCCTCCGGCGCGCGCTGGACGCAGGATCAGCTCACCTACATCGTCAGCAACAATGCCGACAACAGCGGCGCCGTGCCGCCGATCGACTCGCTGCCGCTGAACATCAGCGGCCGCCAGGTGATGCTGTATGCGCCGCACGGCAATATCGGAAACCTCGCGCAGCCGACGACGTTCTCGTTCACCTCGGACGGCTCGCAGCCGCTGAATTCCTTGCAGAAGGCGATGATGGCCGCCGCCGGTCCCGGCCAGCTCGCCGTCACCAGCACGACGACCAACGGCGTCACCCGTTATGATGTCTCCATCGCGCAGCGCAGCCTCGTCATGGTCAGCCCGCTCGGCACCGTGTCGGCGAAAGCGTTGAGCCAGATCTATCTCGGCAGCGCCTCGGACATGCTGCTCGGCGGTATCCCGATCAGCATCTATGGCCCGATCCAGGCCGCTTACTCGGCCGGTATCCAGACCATCAATGCCGGTGAGGTGCTGCTGCAGGCGGTGCAGAGCATCAAGGGCGGCGTCGTCGGGCAGGTTGCGATCTCCGGGCCGATCAGCGCGCTGACGCTGATCAGCGACAAGGGCAGCATCGGCACCGCCGATCCCGATAGCACCAGGGATCCGAAGGACAACGACTATGCGCTGCTGGTGTCGCTGACAAACAACGGATTGCCGGTCGCCAAGATCGATCAGGCGCAGGCGCTGCACGGCATCTATATCCGGCAGGTGAGCGGCGACCTGATGCTCGGCAACATCAATGCCGGCAGCGCGGCCGACAGCGCGCTGCAGCTTGCGGCGACGGGCAGCATCTATGCGCTGCCGCAGTTCACCGATCGCACTGCCGTCCATCTCTCGGCCACGACGCTCGACCTGCGTGCCGGCGGCGATGTCGGCTTCGATGGCGCGACGTTCCAGCCGCTTCAGGTCAAGATCACCGGCGCGGTGACGGGCTATGCCGGCGGTAAGCTCAGCCTGATCAGCCCGAACGCGAGCATGACAGTCGGCCGGACCGGCAACTTCGGAACGTTGTCGTCCGGCGGCGTGATGTCACTTGTGGTGGCGGCCGGCGACCTCACCATCAATGCCAGCGTCACGTCGCCGCCGGTGCTCCGTGCCACGATCGGCGCGCCTGCGGTGCCCGCGGCGAAGATCACCGCATTGTTGACGTCGATCTGCAGCGCACTGCCGGTGACGTTGGCATTGATGGTGAGGTCGCCGGCCGCCACCACAAGTGACATCACGCCGCCGGACGACAACGTTCCGAAGTTGCCGGT